>CAYRJT010000040.1:0-12279 GCA_964424675.1 uncultured Lachnospiraceae bacterium | reverse complement strand
CTTTTATGGGGCATGGCAATTTTATTGTTTGTATTGAATGTGATGATTACGCTTGCGGTGGAAAAAAATGAATTTAGTCTGCAGAGTGCTTTACTTGTTTTACTAATGTTGTTTACCTATTCAAAAATGTGGGTTGCCGTCGTATTAAATGCGTGCTATCTGAGTCTGCAGGACAGAATATATCATAAAGAAGTAGTTTGGGATAAAACGGAACGTGTAGATGAATCGTTAAGTCCCAAAAAAGCAAATAAAGAGTTTAAAGAGCGTAAAAGAGAAAGGTGAGAATATGAAGAGGAGAAAATGGATGAGAAAAAGCATGATGGTACTCTTACTGGTGTTTGTACTGACATTGGAAAGTACCGGTACCGTTTTAGCAGCCCCGGATGAAACGGATACGCAGACGGTGGAAGCAACACCGACTCCTGCACCAACAGACGGTACAGAGGGAATAGCCGGAGATCTGGGGGAAGCAGCAGCTGCAGATTCTGAATTTGCCGGTGTTGATTTGGTGGATGTAGCACTGACGGATGAGCAGATCATTTCACATGTGCTGGACAGCAATCCGGAGGATGCAGGTGAACCAAATACCATCAAACCGACTGTTCCGAATACGTCCTATACAAAGGACTTTAATTTCACACAGACAACGCTGCAGGGTATCTTTACAAACTCGGAGCTCTATTTTGAAATACCCAAGTATTGGGATACAAAGTATGTATATGCCGAGATACAATATGATGTCAGTCAGCTGATTCAAAGTGTGGCCTCATCCCTAACGTTTTCTATCAATAATGTGCCGATTGATTCCTGCAGAATTGCTTATAAAAGCGGGGAGACACAAGTAGCTTACATAGAGATTCCCATGGAACTGATCAAGGACAATGACTATAATGTATTCACAATATCTGCATATGCGAGACTGTATGATGAGGATGGATGTATTGATGATTTTTCCGGGGCAAACTGGCTTGAAATATCAGATGCGTCTTATATCCGCTGTGGTTATGAGGTAGAGGATCATAATCATATGATCAGTTATTATCCATATCCCTTTATTTCAACGATGAATGAATATGGTGAGAACCTGTCTATCGCTGTTTCAGATCAGGCGACCAATGGAGAGGTTGCTGCTGCTATGAATATTATGGCAAATCTGTCGACCGGTACAACAGATGAAAATGCGATTCAGTTTTGTCTGCTGAGTGACTTGAAGGCTACGAAACCAGAAAACTCAGTTATCGTATCAAATTATACAAACCTTTCTGCTGAATATCAATCATGGATCAAGGATCCTGCAGTATTAGATAAAAATGGTGTTGTCATATTTGGAGATGATGCGAATGGAAATCCCGTTTTATTGATCACTTCTAATGATGATGCCTGTCTGCTTGAGGCTGCTTATATGCTGATGGATGATGACAGAGTAGACCAGGAGAAGGCCAGTGTGGCAACTGTGCCAAAGGGAAGTGCCGATATTGCCATTCATTCTACATCACTGAGTCAGATGGTAGCCGGCAATTATACGGTTGGAGATATCGTAGGAAATGGCCTTTCTTTCGTAGGACCTTTTCATAATGAGCAACTGATCTATCTGCCATTCTCTGAGGACTATTTTTTGTCTGATGCCGGTAAGGTGACCTTGAAGTTCCGGTATAGTGATAATCTTGATTTCAACAGGTCTCTTGTAACCGTGTACTGGGGTGATATTCCGGTGGCAAGCAAAAAACTGACAAAAGAAAAGGCGACCGGAGATGAATTGATTTTTACGATGCCGTCTGATGTCGTAGGGACCACGGCGGGGGCAATTAAGATATCCTTTGATCTGGAAATTCAGGATCTGATTTGTACGCCGCGTCAGGAGCAGATGCCCTGGGCGTATGTTTCCGAAGAATCTATACTATATCTTCCTGCATCGACCGGTATTGTACTGACCTTTGATTTAAAACCTTCACCATTCCGCACGGATGGAAAATTTAATGATCTGATGCTTGTGCTGTCAGATCATCCCACAACTGAGGAGCTGAATCTATATGCTCAGATTATCGGTATGTACGGAGAAGGGGTTGATCCATATGGAACCTTTTACGTAAAGAGGGCAAGTGAATTTTCCGAAAGTGATTCGGACTATAATATTATTACGACAGGAACCTATCAGAATAATGGTTTACTGAGAAACCTGAACAATTATTTATATTTTGCTTACGAGAGCAATGGAAAACGTTTTGCAAGTAATGAAAAACTGATCCTTTCGGATTCCTATGCCGGCGATATTGCAATTCTGCAGCTTTTGGAGTCACCCTATGCAAGCAATCGAGGGGTACTTGCGGTTACAGGAATAGATGAGGATACACTTTCAACAGTAACAGAATTTATGAGAGATGCCAAAACACGACGAAGTCTGTCAAAGGACTGTGTATTGATTGATCAGGAATTTGAGACAAAGGCATACCAGTTTATCTCAACACTGATGGATAATCAGGAGCCGACACTGGCAGATGGAATTATGAGTAATAAACAATCCTTGATTTTTACAGTCGTTGCAACCAGTGTCATGCTGATGCTTTTGATTGCAGTCGTACTGGTACTGATCAGAATCAGAATGTATCATAGAAACAGGGACGATGAATAAGACAGGATGGTAGCAAAATGTGCAAAAAAAAGATTATGATTGTGTTCGGAACCAGACCGGAAGCAATTAAGATGTGTCCTTTGGTTCAGGAATTAAGAACACATTCAGAGTTTGAAACAATTGTATGTGTAACAGGTCAGCATCGCCAGATGCTGGAGCAGGTTTTGAATGCATTTGAGATCGAGCCGGATTTTGACCTTGCAATTATGAAGGACCGGCAAACATTATTTGATATTACGATCAGAGTGCTGGAGGGTATGAAGCAGGTACTGACAGAGGTCAAACCAGATCTGGTATTGGTACATGGAGATACCACGACAACCTTTGCAACCGGACTTGCTGCATTTTATCTGGAAATTCCGGTAGGACATGTGGAGGCAGGGCTGAGAACATATGACCTGAGTGCACCCTATCCGGAAGAGTTCAACAGACAGGGAGTCGGGATTTTTACAAGATTTCATTTCTCGCCTACAGAGACAGCAAAGAACAATCTTCTACGGGAGGGAAAGAAGCCGGATACGATTTATGTGACAGGAAATACCGTGATAGATGCACTGAAGACGACTGTCAGAAAAGATTATACGCATCCGGTACTAGAGTGGGCAAAGGGTTCCAGACTGGTCATGCTGACGGCACATCGAAGAGAAAATCTCGGAGAGCCACTGTATCATATTTTTGAGGGAATCAAGAGAACCTTGGATGAGGTGGAGGATGTAAAAGTTATCTACCCGATTCATTTCAATCCTGTAGTCAGAAAGACGGCTGCAGATGTGTTCGGTGATCATCCTCGAATGAGAATTATAGATCCACTGGATGTTCTGGATTTTCATAATTTTATGAATCAGTCCTATATGATCCTGACAGACAGCGGTGGAATTCAGGAAGAGGCCCCGGCACTTGGCAAGCCGGTTCTTGTTATGAGAAATACAACGGAACGTCCGGAAGGCATTGCTGCAGGGACTTTAAAGCTTGTCGGGACAGATGCGGATGTCATACACAGAGAATTTCTGCGGCTGTTAACAGACCAGAATGAATATGATGCTATGAGTAAGGCCTCTAATCCATATGGAGACGGAACGGCATGTCAGCAGATTGCGAAGATACTGCTATCGGAGCTGTAATATGAGAACATTCTATATTTGAGACTCCGGATGAGTGGCAAGAAGGGATACGGACAGATGGAATTGAAGAAAACCTGGTTTAGTTACCTGACAATAGGAATATTCCTGATTGGAATTGCATTAATACTCCTTTATGGGTTCGGTCAATTTCGGACAGTATATTATTATTCTTATATCGTGCAGGGAATTCTTGTCTTTATCATAGGTGGTTTGTGGCTGCTTATGAGGGCTGTTTTTAAAGTTGGAACACATTTCCGGGTATATAGATTGTTTGATTCGGGACTAAAAAGAGGAATTGTTCTGGAGGCTTTGATTGTAATGGCCCTGATTACGGTGGGAGTATTGCTGAGAGTATGGGTCATACAGACAATTCCTATGGATATGGAATCAGATTTCTTATACTACTACAATATTGCGGTTAACATTGTGAACGGTACACTGGAGGAGAGCGGACAGGTTGATTATCTGGCAATGTCCCCTAATGGCTACGGTTATCCGTATCTGCTGTCGAGGCTGATGATCCTGTTTCACACAACCAGCAGAAGCCTCTGCTTTGTAACAATGACAGTTGCGCAGGCAATTACTATGTTTGCCTGCTATCGGATCGGACGTAAGCTCGGAGGTAAAGTTGCCGGCCTTGCCGCACTGGCTATCATTGTATTCTGGCCATCTCAGATTCTATATAGTGATTTTAACGGAACAGAAGCAGTATCAACTTGTTTCTTATATGTGGGTGTTCTGCTGTTTGTCCATATTATGAATGATTTTACAGAACATACAGTGAAACCGGTCTGGATATACAGTTCACATATCATGCTTGGTGTACTGCTGGAGCTATCTGCGGCAATCCGTCCGGTTGCTACGATTTTTCTGATTGCTGCAGTTCTGTGTATGCTGCCTTCCGGGATGAAACTAAAGTATAAGGATTCAAATAATGTTCCAATCTGCACACGGTTTTTGGCAAAGGGCTGGCTGCGTGCACTTGTGATTCTCTTGAGTTATATGATGTGTTCCAATGTGGTCAATTCGCATATATCCTATCAGCTGGGAAGGGATATCGGCGGTGGTGGCGTTACCTATGGCTATAGTCTGGCAACAGGCCTGAACAGAGATACCAAGGGTGGATACAGCGAAGAGGTTTCTCAGATCATGAAGGACATTTATTATGAAACAGGGTCTTCTGCAGAGGCAGGGGCGGTGCTGCTGGACAGAGCTGTCAGTGAGATTAAGAATTACCCGATCCCCATCATTAACCTGATTTTTGAAAAGTATGAAATGTTATGGGCCAATGATGATTATGGGATTTCGTCCAATATTACTTCACTGAATGCACAGAGAAAGCTGACGCAGGAATGGGATGACTGGCTGTCCGGACAGAGAATGCTGCATAATTTTTATTACTTTACTTTTGTGACCTATGCCGGACTTTGTGGAATTTATCTGTGGAAGAGAAAATCCAATACAGCGCAGGTACTGGTGCTGTTCTTTGTGGGTGCGATTGCGCTGCATTCTCTGATTGAGGTACAGAATCGTTATCATTATTATATGCTGCAGACGTTTGCAATTTTATCAGGAATCGCAATCGGTTATCTGTATCAGGACTGTAAGTCAAGTGCGCTGAGGATCATGAGCAGACACGATTTTCCGCAGGAGCCCGTTCCCGTGACAGCGGTACAGGCAATGCCGGAAGTCCAAGAAGTACAGGCAGTACAGACAGCGTCGGAATTCCAGAAGATTCAGTTGAAAACAGTACCGGGGGTACTAACAGCAAGGGAAGCGGCCATCAGAAAGCTGATTCAGGAAAAGAATACGATTGCTCCCGGAGATTTTGATCTGGATGCGCTGGATGAAACTTTAAGTGATTTTGATTATGATGAATATGGAAATCCGATTGAGCAGCCGCAATTGGTTCAGCTCCCGATTACAGAGCAGCTGACGATTGAGCCAAAGCAGTTAAATGTAGTGGCAGAGGAAGCTGTGCGGCAGGAATCAGAAGAGGGTTATCTGGATGCAGATGTAGAGCCAGAGGAGGATCATACGAAGTTTGATATGAATGAAGCAATCAAAGAGCATCATGTGCGTGTGACTGCGACCAGGAGTTCTGAAGGCTCAGGTGGTCTGAGCGACATTGATTTAGGAGCGGGAGAGAACTAAAATCGGGTTATGAATGGAGAGAGTCAATGAGCAATGATCAACTAAAGCGTATACAAAAGATATTGACAGGTATATTTATTTTTTTAGCTGTTTTTGTATGTATCTGCCTTGCTGTTGTATTTTTGGGCAGCAGAAAGACGGCTGTAGTCAGTGATCAGGATACGAAGGAACCGCCACAGGAACAGGGACTATCCGACGCAACGGCATTTCTTCCTGATTCTGTTGTATTGTACGACCCTATGCCGGAGATCAGCTTTATAGATGCTGATGGAAAGACACTCACACTTTCGGACTTTATAGGAAAGCCTCTTATTATTACGTTTTGGGCAAGCTGGTGTCCTGACTGCCATGAGCAGATGAAGATTATCAATGAGTGTGCAGCCTTGGCCGAAGAACATGGTTTTACATATATTCTCATGGATAAACTGGATTATGATAAAGAATCAAAACAACAGGCGCTTGATTATCTGGAAGAGAACAGGATCATACCGGCTACATACTTTGATGATCAGATACAGATCTATCAACAGCTTGGCATGCACAATGTTCCGACTACGTATTTTATAGATGCACAAGGGACACTGAAAGCGGTCTGTGGAAAACAGATTACAGAACTGTCTGTATTTGAAGCATACCTCAATAATACACTGCTCGGGAGTGAGGCGGTGACAGAAGCGTTTGTGACAGAACAGATGGGTACTGACGGTGGCATTCATACGGAATATCATCCATATTCAAAGGAACAGACGAGGCAGAGCGATGTATTAAGTGAGTCTCAAGGACTGATGCTGGAGTATGCTGCTTTCAAGGGTGATCATGCTTTGTTTGATACAACACTTGGCTATGTGGAGCAGAATATGTGGCAGAATGGTCTTACAGCGTGGAGGATCAGTGGCGGAAAACAGGACGATGCGAATGCTTTGATTGATGATTTCAGAATCTACAGGGCATTGTCACAGGCAGACGCACTGTGGGGAGGCTATAGCAGTCAGCTTACCGATTATCAGACACAGCTTCAGGCATATGCTTTACAGGATGGACATTACATAGACTTTTATGATTTTAAGAACCAACAGCCTGCAGAACGGTTTACACTCTGCTATGCTGATTTTAGGGCGATGGAACTACTGGCAAAACAGGATACGTCATTTCGGACTGCTTACGAAAATGCCCTGCAATTAGTGGAAAACGGAAGAATCAGCGATGATTTTCCACTGTATTACAGCTGGTATAATTATAAGACCTCTGTATATGAGGAGACGGATCTTAATATGTCTGAGGCAATGGTGACGATGCTGTATCTTTCTGAGGCAGGCCGACTACCGCAGGATACAATCAAATGGTTAAAGGATACACTGGCTGACGGCGGAATCATGGCGAGGTATGATGTGAAGGGAAATGTAGTGACAGGCTACCGTTATGAATCCACGGCGACCTATGCACTGCTTGCCATGATTGGAGAGAATATAAAAGATCCGGAGCTTACCGGGAAAGCATTATATAAAATGGAGAAGATGCGCATTAATGATACGAAATATGTATATAACGGAGCCTTTGGCAATCCTGATGGATCCGGTATATCTTCGTTTAATCAGCTCGTTCCCATGGTAGCCTATGCTTATTGTACCAGGGAGGAAAATGTGGTACAATAATACCACTCTGAATGTATTTAGAACCAAGAGAAGGAGCAGTTATGTCCAGATTAGGTATTGTTATTCCGTGTTATAATGAGGAAGCGGTTTTTCAAGAATCTGCCAAGCAGTTAACAGATGTGATCAAGGACCTGATTCATAAAGGAAAGATTGATCAGAACAGTTTTCTGTTATTTGTAAACGACGGCAGCAAGGATGCAACATGGTCTTTGATCAGCCGTGAGTTTGAACAAAATGAATATGTTTATGGTCTTAATCTGGCAGGGAACGTCGGACACCAGAATGCACTGATGGCAGGACTTTTGACAGCCAAAGAGATTGCAGATATGTGTATATCAATTGATGCGGATCTTCAGGATGATGTGTCAGTGATAGAGGATATGGTTGATCGTTTTCAAAAAGGCTGTGATATTGTATATGGAGTTAGGAGCGCGAGAAAGACAGATACTTTCTTCAAAAGAACAACGGCTCAGGGCTTTTACAAGGTCATGAAAATGATGGGCGTTAAGAGTATTTATAATCATGCGGATTACCGCCTTATGAGCAGACGTGCTCTCGAGCAGCTGTCTCATTATAAAGAGAGAAATTTATTCCTGCGTGGCATCGTTCCTTTGATTGGTTACAAGACAGATTGTGTATATTATGAACGCAAAGAACGTTTTGCGGGGGAATCCAAATATCCGTTAAAGAAAATGGTAGGGTTTGCATTTGATGGAATTACTTCGTTCAGCACCAAACCCATGATGATGATTCTTACAATGGGGCTGTTTATGGTATTGATCAGTATTCTGGCGGGCATTTATGCCATTAGATCCTATATCATCGGACATGTTGTCGGGGGATGGACATCTTTGATTTTATCATTATGGTTTATTGGTGGACTGATCTTGTTTTCATTAGGCCTGATTGGTCAGTATATCGGAAAAATCTATATCGAGGTCAAGGAACGGCCACGATATAATATTGAAGCATTTTTACAGCATGAAAAGGAAACAAATGAGGGAGAGAAGGAGATATGATGAAAAATTACAAAATGTCGGTAGTTGTACCGGTGTACAATGAGGAAAACGGGATTCAGCCATTTCTGGATCGTATGGAAAAAGTCATGGATGAACTTGGATGTGATTATGAGATTATTTTCAGTCTGGATCCGAGTAAGGACAGAACTTATGAAGTCATCAAGGAAAATATGGAGCGCAACAAACATATCCAGCTGATTACGATGAGCCGCAGGTTCCGTCAGGCAGCTGCTACGATGGCAGGCGTATTGAATTGTACAGGAGATGTTTGTGTCGTTATAGATGTAGATCTGCAGGATCCTCCAGAAGTGATTCCGGAGCTTGTGGAAAAGTGGCAGGAGGGTTATGATGTTGTCTATGCACAGCGTATTGACCGTCAGGGTGAAACGAAAATTCGTAAATTCATCGATCTGACAGCATACCGTGTCATCAATTTCCTGTCATCAGTGGAGATTCCCGTCGATACGGCGGACTTCCGACTGATCAACCGCAGAGTGATCGAAGAGATCCGCAAGATGCCGGAGACCAATATGTTCTTCCGCGGCATGGTATCCTATGTCGGATTCAAACAGACGGCAGTCAGGTATCACAGAGAGGCACGCGAAGCCGACGACAGTAAATACAACAGATTATGGGGCGAATTCCGTATGGGCTTCCATGGAATTTTCTGCTTTTCTTCAAAGCCGCTTGAGTATGTGACCTTTCTTGGAGCATTTATTACGGGAATTGGTGGATTGTTAACAGCTGTTTATGCGGCACAGAAGGCATTCTCTAAGAAGAAGGGATTGTCCGGGACAAGCGTACTGATCTGGCTGATTGGTGGATTACAGATCTTTGTATCAGGACTGCTTGGAGAGTATGTAACGAGAATTTACGATGATGTGAAGGGAAGACAGAGATACATCATTGATGAATTTGATAAAAATGACGGAAAGAAGGAGAAATAAACTATGAAGTATTTTATTACAGGCGGTGCCGGATTTATTGGTTCGAATATGACGGACAGACTGCTTTCAGAACCTGAAAATGAGGTTGTTGTTTATGATAATCTGGTAACAGGAAGAATGGAGTTTTTGGAGGAAGCATTAAAAAATGACAGATTCACGCTGATCAAGGGCGATACGCAGGATTTACCGGCTTTGACGCAGGCAATGAAGGGCTGCAAGTTTGTATTCCATTTTGCAGCCAATGCAGATGTCAGAATGGGTTGTGAGCATCCGCGAAAGGATCTTGAGCAGAATACGATTGCAACTTATAATGTACTGGAAGCAATGAGAGCGAACGGAATCAAGAGAATTGGTTTTTCATCTACCGGCTCTGTATATGGAGAGGCAGAAGTCATTCCGACACCGGAGAATGCACCATTTCCGATTCAGACCTCTCTCTATGGAGCATCCAAGCTGGCATGCGAGGGCCTGATTGCTGCTTATGCAGAGGGCTTTGGCTTTACAGCTTATATCTTCCGTTTTGTATCAATCTTAGGAGAACGTTACACACACGGTCATGTATTTGATTTTATTAAAAAACTAAATGCAGATCCGACGAAGCTGCACGTGCTGGGCAACGGCAAACAGAGAAAGTCTTATCTGTATGTAAAGGACTGCATGGAAGCTATTTTAACAGTTGTACGCAATACCAATGAGAAGGTGAATATCTACAACCTCGGAACAGATGAGTATTGTGAGGTTAATGATTCCATCGGCTGGATCACCGGAAAGCTCGGTCTGACACCAACTATGGAATACGAGGGCGGTGAGCGCGGCTGGATCGGAGATAATCCGTTTATCTATCTGGATACCAAGAAGGTTCGTTCTCTTGGATGGAAGCCGAAATACAGCATTTCAGAAGGTGTTGTGAAGACTGTAGAGTACCTGCAGGCAAATCCGTGGGTATTTGACAGAGAGGACTAAAGAAAGGCAGTCAGGAGGACAGAATATGATTATAGCACGCAGCCCGCTTAGAATTTCGCTTGGCGGAGGCGGAACAGATCTGCCGTCATATTATGAGAACCATGAAGGATTTTTAATTTCAGCGGCGATTGATAAATATGTATATATTACACTGCACCAGACATTTGATCAGGAGATACTTCTCAAGTATTCAAAGTTTGAGAAAGTGAAGTCCGTGGATGAGATACAGCATCCGATCATCAGAGAATCACTGAAGATGCTGGACATTACTTCTCCGAACCTGGAGATTTGCTCGATGGCGGATATTCCGGCAGGAACAGGACTTGGCTCCTCCAGCTCTTTTACGACAGCACTGCTTCGCGCGCTGCACAGCATGAAGGGCAATATTGTGAGCACCCGTACTCTGGCAGAAGAGGCATGTGAGATCGAGATGCATCGTCTGCATGAGCCGATTGGAAAGCAGGATCAGTATATTGCAGCCTATGGTGGTATCACCTGTATGAACTTCCATAAGGATGGCTATGTATGGGTAGATCCGCTGGAAATATCAAAAGAGACTTTGTATAATCTGGAAGATAATCTTTGTCTGTATTTTACCGGTTTTTCGCGTTCTGCCGGCAGCATTCTTGCGGAACAGGACAAGAAGAGCAAGGAAATGGATGAAGGAATGATTAAGAATCTGGATTTTGTAAAGGATCTCGGATATCAGAGTAAAAAAGCCTTTGAAACAGGAGATCTGAATACTTTTGCAGACATTATGAATGTTCATTGGGAATATAAGAAAAAACGCTCCGGCGGCATGAGCAATCCGCAGATTGATGAGTGGTATGATCTGGCAATGAAAAACGGTGCGCTCGGCGGTAAGATGATTGGTGCAGGCGGCGGCGGATTCCTGATGTTCTATGCAAATGATAAGATCAGGCTTCGTAAAGCCATGAGTACAACATCCATGACAGAGGTTCGCTTCAGATTTGAGAAGGAAGGATCTAAGATTCTATGATAAAGCCTGAAGATATGCAGGTAGTGGTTCTGATGGGAGGCCTCGGAACCAGATTGAAGGAATTTACGGCGGATACGCCCAAATCACTTGTTGAAGTGGAGGGCAGACCCTTTTTTGACTATCAGCTGGATTTGATGCAGTTATGGGGATTTCGCAAATTTGTGTTCCTGATCGGCTATCGTGCGAACATGATAGAAGACCATTATGGGGATGGTTCGGACAGAGGCATTTCCATTCAATATTGTTATGATGGAGAAGAACTGCTTGGAACAGGCGGAGCGGTACGCCGTGCCTATGATTTCTTAGAGGATGATTTTATCCTGATGTACGGCGATTCCTTTATGGATATTGATTTTGAGGAAACATTATATCGGTATGATCATGGCAAAAAGAACGGTATGCAGGGACTGATGACCGTATTAAAGAATAACAATCAGTTCGATAAAAGCAATGCAGTCGTACGTGACGGACAGCTGGTTCTCTATGACAAACATCATCCGACGCCGGAGATGGACTACATTGATTACGGAATCTGCATGTATGAGAAACAGCTCTTTGCAGGCTATCAGCCGGGAGAGAAATTTGATGTAGCAAAGGTACAGCATGAATTGTCCGTATCCGGGAAAATGGTAGCGCACGTTGTGACAAAACGATTCTATGAGATTGGAAGTCCGGCTTCTCTTGCGGAGTTCAAGGGGTATGTCAGACATAGGCTATTAGAAGAGCATCCCGCAGTATTTTTAGACCGGGACGGCGTGATTAATGAAATTGTCTTTAATGAAGATGCAGAGCAG
>CAYRJT010000039.1:0-12410 GCA_964424675.1 uncultured Lachnospiraceae bacterium | reverse complement strand
AAGGATTTGATTTGATATCATAATTCCCACTCCTTTTCATTCTGACACAACCTGTAAGCAATTTTCACAAAACAAATCATGTCCATTTTTTTCACAAAGAAACACCTATCTCATATTTTAATACAAACACACAAAAAAGGGAAGAGAAAATATGTGATATTTATGCACTTTCCATGATGAAGCCCTCGCCAAGCACCTCTTTTGCATCCGTCACAATGACGAAAGCATTACGATCCAGCTGATGAATCATCTCCTTCAGTCTCACTGTTTCTTTCTTTGATACCACGCAAAACAAAACATCCTTCTCTTCTCCCGAATACATACCTCTTGCATCCAGAGCCGTTGCTCCACGCTCCAGCTCCTCCATGATCATGAGCGCTGCCTCTTCATATTTCTCAGTAATAATATAGACGACCTTTGCAAATTTTGAACCTTCTACTATCAAATCCGAAACTCGCGTTGTCACATAAACTGCCAGCACTGCATACAATGCACAGTTCATTCCGAACAGATAGGCGCCGGATATAATGATCACTGCATCTATCACAAGCATGATCTGCACAATTGCAAAATGACGATATCTGTCGTGAATCAGCGTTGCCAGCAGATCAACTCCGCCTGTCGTTGCTCCTGCCCTCAGTACCAGTCCGATTCCGATCCCGCTGAGCAGGCCGCCGAATAAAGCAGTCAGCAGAATATCTCCCTGGATCAATGAAATCCTCGGTAATAAATACAGCCAGACGGATAAAAACAATGTCCCAAACAGACTCTTTCGTAAAAACCTGCTTCCCTTCAGCATCATGGCAATTGTAAAAAGCGGAAGGTTCAGCAGCAGGTTTGTAAACCACAAAGGAATGCCCCTGCCTGCATAGGCTTCGGACATTCCTTTTATCATGATTGAGATACCGGTAAATCCACCGGTAACCAATCCCATCGCATCATATATACTCTTTATGGAAATTGCCATAAAAACCGTTCCCAGCAATATAGAGGTATATTCACGAATGACAGATCTGTGTTTGAAAAAAAGCATTATGAGTCTCCCTTACCCTGACCGCTTTCATATTTAGAAACCATTCTTCTAAATATCGTCTTCTCTATCAGTTTACTCAATTTTTCAAACTTTAATCCTTTCATGTTTTCTTTTGCCGCAAATGTATCCTTTAATGCTACCCATATCTTTGCATTGATCTTATTTTTATTTTCGAATACAAACTGTTCCTGCTTCGGTGAAGTCAGTCTGGAAAGAACAACATCAGGCACGGCTCCGTTGATGTCATTAATCACAGAATCAACATCTCCCGACAGGTTTTCCAATACATATGTACCTACTATTTGTATCCCTGAAGCATATTTTTCAATGTACTCTGCAGATGCATCCAATACGCTCTGTGTCTCAGTTAATAGGAACATCGTACGCTTTTCATTGGACAGTCTCTTTACAAACTCACGGTAAAAAACACTGTTTTCGACTTCTTTCATCCGGCTGCGGTTCGTGATACCGGCAGCATTCAGTATCTCAACACTGACAGGAATCGTCAGATCCATTGATTCGAGCCAGAGCTTCAGGTTCTCATCTTCTCTTGCATTCAGCAAGATATCTGTCGACAAAAAACAGATGGTGTCCAGCTTCGCATCATTCAGATACTGACCGACCAGTCTCAATGACTCTTTCGCGGAGTAATCTCTGAGTGCAATCCCCAATAACTGCAACTTTCTCATACTATATTCACCTTCTTCATATTGCCCCCTATACCCACAACAGTATAGCAAAAATAGCCTTTCATTTCAACAGTAACTATGCTACTATATTTAAGCAAGGAGCTATGATTGTATGAATGAACAAAAAAAATCTTCTTTAACCGCATATATACTCGTTTTTATTGGTACAATTGTCTATATTTCATTGATTTTCAATCAAAATGTATGGTTGGATGAGGCCTTTACGGCAAGCCTGATCCGAACAGATTTTGCAGGTGTTTTGTCGCGCTCAGCGCAGGACACCCTGCCTCCGTTTTATAATATTCTGCTCAAGCTGATGACAGATCTGTGGGGGTATCATGTACAGGTCATGAAGATCACATCCATCATACCCATGGTACTGACAATGCTGCTCGGAGCGTCCACCGTCCGCCGCAGATTTGGCAGTATTGCCTCTTACTTTTTTATCATCTGTATGTTTACAATGCCATATCTCCTGTTTTACGGGGTAGAGATACGTATGTACAGCTGGGGATTCTTTTTTGCGACTGGCAGTGTGATCTATGCATATGAAGTGATTCAGGAAAGCAGCTTGAAAAACTGGTGTATTTTCACGTTACTGAGTGTCGGAGCAGGCTATACACATCATTTCGCATTTGTCACAGTGGGATTTGTCTATTTGTTTCTGCTGCTGTACTATATCATCTTGCAGCGTAAATTTCTTCGCAGATGGTTCATCTGTCTGGGTGCCACTATGCTGCTGTATATTCCGTGCCTGATCACTACGATTCGTCAGTTCATGAGCGTCAGTGGCTACTTTTCCATGCCGGAAATCACATTATCTGTATTCATCAAGTATATGCGCTATCCGTTTACGGTAGGCAATCCTTTTGTATCCATAGCACTCGCCGTATTGATCGTACTGCTGCTGCTCAGGTTCCTGCTGAACAAAGACCGTACTGCCGGGGACTGGTTCGCTGTCTGTTGTTTTTCCATCTACTATGGTGTATTGGTTTTCGGAACCATCCTGTCCAAGATCATGACCGCTAATATTTTTGTGGATCGTTATCTGTTTTTTGCTTTTGGTGCAATTTGGCTCTTTTTCTCTATCTCAGTCTCTTCACTGCATAAGAATTACCGGATTGCTATCTTAGTGTTCCTCATGCTTGCCGGCACAATCGGATATGTAAAGGAATATCAGATAGAGTATGCTGACGGTCTTGACACACTCCGTGTCGTATGTGATGCCAGCTTTGAAAGCGGTGACGGCACCATATCCTTTGAAGAAGCTGATGCGATAGCTGAATGCTTAGGATTTTATTACCCGGAACTTATTCATTATCCTGTTGATGCTATCACGCAGATACAGGGAAATATCTGGTGCATCGTGACTGAAGATTACTCTTCCGATTTCAAAGATTTTATACGAAAGAATCCGTATACTGCTGATTTCCTTGGAGACTTCAGATTTGACAGATACAGTTTCAAATTATATCAATTAGTTCCCAAACAGTAGAAATCATGCTATGATATTAATATATCAGCATATTATGCCGATATAAAAGTATAGGGAAAATGCGACCGTTCCTATGATGAACGGACGCCGAAAGGAGGCTGGTGCTATGGATATACCTGCATTATCAATGTATATGGCACAGTCACAGACTCTGAGCAGTGTGGGCATTGCAGTCCTTGACCAAAACCTGGAACAGGTGCAAGGAATGGGAGATGACATGACCAAAATGCTGGAACAGTCTGTGAACCCTAATCTCGGAGGTAGTATCGATATCTCCCTATAATGCCATAAGGGGCATGGCCCCTGCACATATATAAAGGGATGCTTCGGCATCCCTTTTTTTCTGATAATGATTGACTTTTAGCCCGATAATTTTTATACTGTATCTATATGTTAATGAAGTGTTAAGTTTTGCGTCGAACCTCTATTGAAACGGAAAGGAACACCGGTGACTTCATGAGAAGAGTACGAACCGTGGATCTGCTGCCCGGTATGCAGACCGCAGAAGATGTATATTCATATAATAACCAGATGATCCTCCCCAAAGATACGGTTTTGACCGATAAAATGATTACCAGGCTGGAATTCTATTCCATTCTTGCAATTAAAATTCAGGATGAAACAAATGAGCCTGAAGAAGAGGAAGAAGATCTGCCTCCGGATACCTCATACTCAGAGAGAGTACGCGCAAGCAAACAGTTCAAGCAGTTTGAGAAAAGCTTTCTGGAAACAGCAGACAGCTTCAAGGGCAAAATCCATCAGATTGTCGAAAAAAATGCCCCTATCGATACAGATGCCATGTTCAACAATGTCATCAATCTGATTGATAAGGACATGAACAGTGTTTCTGTATTCGATATGCTTCATAACATGCGCCAATATGATGATTTTACATATATGCACAGTATTAATGTTTCCTTGATCTGTAACGTATTTGGCAACTGGCTGGGGCTGACTGCCGAGGACGTGAAGACCCTGACACTCTGTGGACTGCTGCATGATATCGGCAAGCTGATGATTCCGGAGAATATCATCAGAAAGCCTGACAGGCTCTCTCCTGCTGAATATAATATCATTAAAACGCACACCCTGCAGGGATATAACATACTGATGGAATATAATATCAGTGAGGCCATCAAAGAGTCTGCTCTGATGCATCATGAACGTTGTGATGGTTCCGGCTATCCTCTCGGCATCGGTGAAAGCAGAATCAACCCCTATGCCAAGATCGTAGCAATCGCAGATGTATATGATGCCATGACAGCCGCCAGAGTCTACAGAGGTCCTCTGTGTCCATTCAAGGTCATCAGCATATTTGAATCGGAAGGACTGCAAAAATACGACAGCCACTATATTTTGACCTTCCTTGAGCACATCGCAACGACTTATATGAATAACCGTGTCAGACTCAGTAATGGTAAGGAAGGCGATGTCGTCTTCATGAATAAAAATGTATTATCCAAGCCAATGATCAAGTGTGGCAAGGAATTTATTGATTTATCCAAAGAAACGGATATTTATATCGAAACATTTGTATAAAGCTTCGAACCAAATCATATACGTTAAAAAAACAGGCATCAGCCTGTTTTTAATTTGAATTTTTGTATTTCCTTTTCAGAAGTTACCTTGTCTATCTGTGCTCCAAGATTCTGGAGCTTGAGATGAAACTCTTCATACCCCCGCTCAATATACATAATATCATCTATCACCGTAATGCCATCTGCTGCAAGCCCGGCTAACACCAGTGCCGCTCCTGCTCTCAGATCCGGTGCACTGATCTTGGCTCCTGTATACTTGCTGACGCCTTCTATGATCGCTGTATTTCCTTCAACCTTAATATTGGCACCCATACAGGACAACTCATCTACATACTTGAAACGATTCTCAAAAATGCTCTCTGTTACGATGCTCGTTCCCTCAGACAGTGCCAGTGCAACGCCAATCTGTGGCTGCATGTCTGTCGGAAATCCAGGATACGGCAAGGTCTTGACCTGCGTATGACGGAGTCTTTTAGAGCATACCACCCTGACAGCATCATCAAACTCCTCTACTTCACAGCCAATCTCAATCAGCTTTGCACTGATTGACTCAAGATGCTTCGGAATCACATTTTTAATCATGATATCGCCCTTGGTCACTGCTGCCGCAAACATAAATGTTCCGGCTTCTATCTGATCAGGAATCACAGAATAAGTGGTCTTATGAAGCTTCTCCACTCCCTTGATCCTGATGACATCGGTACCTGCGCCTTTGATATTGGCACCCATGCTGTTCAGAAAGTTCGCAACATCTACTACATGAGGTTCTTTGGCAGCATTCTCTATGATGGTCTTGCCATCTGCCAATGCTGCAGCCATCATAATGTTAATGGTTGCTCCAACAGTCACAACATCCAGATAAATATGAGATCCTGTCAGTCTCTCTGCCTCTGTCTGTATCATACCATGTGCAATCTTGACCTCCGCACCCAACGCTCTGAAGCCCTTGATATGCTGATCAATCGGGCGGCTTCCGATATTGCATCCTCCCGGAAGTGCCACCTCTGCTTTTTTATATTTGCCAAGTAATGCTCCAAGTAAATAATAGGAGGCTCTGATTTTCTTAATATAATCCTTGTCAATGGTCAAATCATGAATCATGGATCCGTTGATCTTTACTGTATGCTTGTCCAGACGCTCGATAACAACTCCGATCGCTTCCATTGCCTGCAGCAAAACACTGACATCTCTGACATTCGGTAAATTTTCTATAATAACACTTTCATCCGTCATAATGGATGCGGCTAAAATCGCAAGTGCAGCATTTTTAGCTCCACCAATCTCGACTTCTCCAACCAACGGATTACCGCCTCTGATAATGTACTGCTCCAACATACACACCTCTGTCCATGACATATTTATCCATAAATACGTCATTTTCTAAAATAAAACAGCATTTATAGTATATCACGATTCGTCTTCGTGTCAACATCAATTTAGATAGTTCAACGGGTTCACCTGTGCTCCGTTAATCAGGATCTCAAAGTGGATATGCGGTCCTGAACTACGTCCTGTATTACCGCTGAGAGCAATCTTTTCACCTTGTTTTACCGTCTGTCCGGCCTTAACAAGTATCTTGCTCAGATGACCGTACCGGGTCTGTCTGCCGTCAGGATGATTGATATAGATGACATATCCGTAGCCGCTGCCCCATCCCGCTTTTGCTACCGTACCGCCTGAAGATGCTGCTACCGCTGTACCGATCGGAGTTGCCCAGTCTATACCCTTGTGATAGGTCGATGCTCCCTTAACCGGGGCACCACGCCTGCCAAAGCCTGATGACATACGTCCGCCTGAAATAGGCTTCAGATAAACAGGTGGCGTCTTGGTTCCACGTTCTACTATCTTTGGCACTGCCGCCATGACGATGTCTTCATATACAAGTGTCCTGTCTGCTTCCTCTGCATTACGATAAGTAATATCCGCTACGACCTTTCTGAATCCGCTGACAGGATCCTGCAATGTCTTCATATCTGTCGTATACCATTCATCATTATCGACATACTGCACATCTTCATCATATACCTCTTCATAGTATACTTCTTCCGTCCTGACCACTGACAATTCCGGTTCCGGAATGGTGACTACGATTTCATCTCCAACACGGATTACAGAATTCTCGCTTTCAATGTTACTGTTCATGGCAATGATCTTGTCCATTGTTGTTTCGTTCTTTTCAGCAATCACCGACAGGCTGTCTCCTGCTACTACTTCATATATGACACTCTTTTCCTGATCCTTGGTAACGCCCTCAATCGCCTGATCCAACGTACTGATCTGATCCTCGTCAACATATGCCTGTACCACCTCTACATTTTCACCAAAATCCAGTGATATCAGACCCAGATCGAATTCATCGCCCTCACTCTTCATTGCTTCATCAACCATATCATTAACAGCCTTGATGGCCCCGGCTTCCGGAAATACTGCCTGTTCCTTTGTCTGCAGATCCTCCTTTGCCGTTACTCTGGTCGTCAATACATTTAATTCTCGCGTCGGATCAAGTATCAGTTCTACCTGAAACAGATTGTCTGCATCATATTGTTCCTTTGCTTTCTGCAGCAGCTGCATAACCTCATCTGAGGTTTCCAGATTCACTGTATACTCATTGATCTTAACTGTATAAACGCGTTTTTTTGTCTTTTGGACTGCCTCCGTAAGCGTCTGATAGATATTATCTACAATAACATCTCTATTATCCACCTGACCGATGACAACTTCTTCTCCATTTAACACAACATCATAATTCATCAGCACAAGTTCTGTACTTTCTCTTGCTATTTTTTTTCTGGCCTCAATCATCAATCCTTCCACAGCCTGCTGATCATCAATGATTCCCACTGCCGTTCCGTTTACGTACATTTTAAACAGATTTGCCCCCGATTTACTGTAACGCTCAATTGCGGGTACAAAAATTAAAACGGCGATCATGGTTATGAACATCGTCGCTATATTGGCCAGCTTTATATTTTTATTATATTTTGTAAGTCTGCCCATGTTGTCCGACTCTCACAATATTTCACTTTTTCTTTCTTACACTATATCCAAAGTTTCCCACCAGACTGCCCAGTCCGAAATATTCACCATGTGAATACACAATTGGTTTCGCATCTGACAAGTGAAACTTTCCATTATGATCCATATACGCTTCATCTACATGGATCGTAAGAACCTCTGCCAAAAACAGATCATGGCTGCCGAGCTTCTTCATCTCTGTTACCCTGCACTCAATATTCACAGGACTTTCTGCAATCAAAGGAGCCCTGACCTTTGTACCCTTCACCGCTGTCAGCTGCATTTCCTTGAATTTGTCTGCATCCCGTCCGGATCTGACTCCACAATAGTCCGTTGCATAAGCCAGCTGCTCCGTTGTCAGATTAATCACAAATTCACCAGTGCGTTTGATGATATCATAGGAATATCTCTCAGGCCTGACAGAAACAGACACCATAGCAGGATTTGTGCATACAGTGCCGGTCCATGCAACAGTAATGATATTATAGTGATCATTCTCGTCAGCTGTGCTGACCATAACGACCGGAAGCGGATAGAGCATGTTGCCCGGTTTCCACTCAGTTTTTCCCATGTCAGATAACTCCCAGCAAATGTACGATCAGAATGCCGATGGTTGCTACATTCAGGATTAATGATGTAATCAGCATTCCTTTCACAGGACCGACCGAATTTCTGGTCTGTTCCATCTGCAGCTCCGCCTGCTCCATAACAGATGCCTGTACATTTCTGTAGCATTTCACATTTTCTTTGTGTACATGTTCCTCGAGATCCTGCAGCTGGTCTGCAGAAATAGACCCGGCCGACGGCAGCTCCTGTTCAAAGGACTGTTCTGTCTGCAGCTGCTGTACTGCATCTGCAATATTATGGAGAACCGCATCCATATTCTGAACAGCTGCGCCCATCGTCTGAACAGAATTCAGTATCTCCTGTGCAGACATACCTGTATTTTGAATTGCTCTTTGTATTTCCTGCTTAGACTGTACGTGCTCTTCGCTCTCCTGATTGAACATTGCTGCAATGCACTCGATTTGTTTGCTGTCATTCTCACGCATCATATTCATCAGCTGTTCAACTTTATTATCTCCGTTTTCTCTTCTCCGTGGTTCTGTATTAGAAGTATACTGCTGTCCGGCACCTGTACTCAGCTTACTGTACAGTCTGTCCATAAAATTCTCCATATTATCCTCCGTTTTCTAATCCGCTCTTCACTAGAACACTTGCTTTACCCATTTTACCATCATTTTAAATAGATGACAAGAGTTGTGCATTTTGTATAATTTTTTTATTTTTTATCTTTTCAAACTTGTAAAATTTACTAATTTTTAATACTGTATTCACATTTTGTTCATATATAGTTGTTATAGTATATACAGTGTTAAAAAACTCTTTCCTGTAATGTTTACATTACACATAGAAAATTTTTTCATAATTGCCCAAGTGATTCTCATTCACTTGGGCACTCCTCATTTTCAGGACATTTCTTCGAGAAATCAAGTGGATTCATGAACACAATAAAAGTGACAGGCCGTTTGGTCTGTCACTTTCTCTCTATGTAGTCTGACTATTTTCTTTTTCTGTTGCGACCGTCTGCTGGATTTCTTCATTCAGCGACAGCATTTTTGCATCCAGCTCAGAAACCATCATCGCACACTCGTATAGCTCTGTTACGATATGTTCAGGTGCATTTCTTTCGAACTTATAGTTCATCTTATGCTCCAGGCTGGCCCAGAAGTCCATGGCTACTGTTCTGATCTGAATCTCTACCTTTGTATCCACCACACTGTCAGACAGATAAATTGGTACTGATACGAGCATATGATAGCTCTTGTATCCACTCTCTTTGGGTGCCTTGATATAATCCTTGATGGATATGACCTTAATATCGCTTTGGTTTCGCAGCATCTCGGCAATTCTGTAAATATCAGAAGTAAAAGAACATATGATACGAATTCCTGCAATATCATTCACATACTTGATCATATTGTCCAGTGTAGACTCATATCCGCGCTTCTTAAGCTTTCTAACGATGCTTTCCGGTGTCTTGATTCTAGATTTGATATGCTCTATCGGATTGTATTGATGTATATGCTGAAACTCATCGTTCAAGATCTCAAGTTTCGTTCCGACTTCCTTCAGTGCCGAATTGTACAGCAGTAAAGTTGTTGCCCAGCTGTCCACTTCTCCATAGTCTTTTGCATTATATTCCAATTGCTCACATCCCTATCATTGATTTCTGTAACCATAAATATTATACCATACCCTTCTATTAAATGCATGATTTTCATGAAATATTCATACAAATTTTATCAATCATCTGTCTTTACTTTCCTATCTGAATCCTTTATACTGAAATCACTGTTTTGATACAAGAGGGAGCGATTATGTTTCGTTTATGGGCAAAAGAATTCAAGGATAACCATATGCTGCGGGATATTGTCATAACAGGGACAGATCCCGATACACGTACACATAAAATTATGAATGCCTTAGATGATGTATGCCATTCCTTTAATCTTGGACGACCCATCTGGCTGGACAACAATATCAATGACTTTCAAAAGTATGCAAAGACACGGTTTTATCAGGACAGTTTTATAGATACCATAGATTTTGATTATCTGGAAATACATGTAATAGAAGAAGACTAAGACACCCGTCACTTTCGTACCGGGATATGAATATGATATAGTATACCTGCAATCGGTTGCTTCAAATAGATTAGCGCACATGTTCTCTATGTGCGCTTTACATATCTATTCCAGATATTCCATTGGATTGGCCGTCTGATTCCCATGTGCCATCTTCATAAACAGATTACTTCCTTCAACGCTGTAGTACTTGGTCGGTGATGCCACATATCCGATTGTCTCTCCAGCTTCTACAACCTTTCCTGCATTCACACACACATCCTTCAGCTGTCCATAGGTCATCCTGTAGTCATTTCCCAAATCCATAATCAATGTGGTTCCTGTTTCTTCCTGTTCTTCAATATGGATTACCTGGCCTCTTGCAGATGCCAGCACCGGTGTTCCTTCCGCGCTCTCAATCACCAGCGCCGGATTGTAACGATATTGTTTCAGAGTAGGAAAATAGACACTTTTATCCATACTATAGTTCAATATGACGTTTCCATCGACTGGCCAGATCATCTTCTGGCTTTCGTCAAATGCCAGCTGTACCGGCTTTGTAATCGCATCTGCCGTTATCACACTCTCATCCTCAATATTCAGGACAATTTCTTCTTCCTCAGGTTTCTCTGTCTCCGCCTGGATCTGTTTCTCCGGTTCTTCTGACACAACCGCCTCCGGGTCTTCCTTCACCTCATCAGTTGCGTCCATGACATTATCCCATCCAAACATATCCTCATCAGCAAAGTGTTCTGCCTTTGCCTGATTGGTCGTGACCTCTTTTCCTTCTCCTGACTCTGCAAGCTGACGGTTCTCCTCTATTTCTGTCAGATCAACGATATAATTTTCCTGCAAATCAGCGTTTTTGTTGTTTTCATATACCGCAAACAGAGAAACGGCTGATACCAGGCATACCGCAGCTGCAGTGATGTATTGTCTTCTGTTTCCTTTGTTTTTCCTGATCGTTTTCTTCATTGATAATCACCTCTGTTAATAGGTTTGCCTGATTATCATAGATTATTCATAGATTTTAAAGCGATTCCCGAATAATAGTACCGCAGCAGCGTCTCATAGCTGCTTCCCTGCCGTGCCATCTGATTGGCCCCGTATTCACTGAATCCGATTCCGTGTCCGAGTCCCTTGGTAACAATCCGAAATGCTCCCTCATAGTCTTCAACAGAAAAACAGGTAGAATTTAAATCGAACAGATCTCGAAACTGCTCTCCAGTCATTGAAACCTGACTGTCTTTGAATTGTATTGTCTTCACATAATGATTTTCACATTCATAATTCATATTCACTTCCTCTGCTGCTGTTCCATTGAGCACGATTGTTTCATCATATGTCCGTAACCGACTGATCAGCTCACTTCTTTCATAGTATTCTATTTTCAAGAAATCTTCCGATTCAAGATCCATACTGCTGTCTACACTCAGGAGGTAAGGATATACCTGTCTGCCCGCAATTTCATTTCCGTTTCTTGTTATGCCTGCACTGACAGCATGAAACGGCGGATAGATCAGTTCATCTGCATAGGTCAGCACCTGCCCTTCTGTGGCTTTCACTGCTTCTGTCAGTTTTTCATAGTTTTTTGTAAATTCCTGATATCCCCATATATCCTGCATTTCTCCTACATCCATATAACTCAGTGACAGTTCCTTTTCTGCAGCACTTTCTCTGCCATCCATCACCAGCATGATATGTGTACGGATAATAACAGCCTGTGCCTTCAGAGTCTCCTGTTCATATGTAATGGGAATGCTCGCTGCCACAGCTCCCGTTACATATTCTTCTAGTGCAATTTGTTCATGATCCGCATCTTCTCTGATAATATACCGGCCATTTTCAGCCTGTTCTGATTTCTGTATGCCATCAGTCTGTGAATAGCCGGATTTGATATGATTTCCCTGAAACAGGACTGTAAATACATACGGTAATAAGATAATAATGACCAAAGCGGCACATATATTTTCCATCAGTGTCTTCATAGGACTAGCATATGCAAAAAAAGAC
>CAYRJT010000038.1:0-12418 GCA_964424675.1 uncultured Lachnospiraceae bacterium | reverse complement strand
ACTTGGACAACATCGTTGAGAACACAACAGCAGCAGAATCAGAGATCCGTGATACCGATATGGCATCAACCATGGTTGAGTACAGCAAGAACAATATCCTGTCACAGGCAGGACAGTCAATGCTTGCACAGGCCAACCAGTCAACACAGGGAGTTCTGTCATTACTTCAGTAATTACGACAGTAATTACATAAGTAGGAAGAGAGTGGTGAAAAGCCACTCTCTTTTTTCCTTGTTGAACATAGTAGAATGGTGTAAAATAGTGGTATGGAGGGTACATTTGTGGAACGATTATTTGATAAGGTCAATCAATTGATAGAGCTATTGGAGACATTGTCGATTGAGGTCATTGAAAATGACTATGAAGCATATGATCAGAACATTGTGAGATTCACAGAGGAGATGATAGAGACATTTCCGAGAATCATTCAGTCCTATACGCTGCCGGAGTTCGCACCGGTGGCGGCTGATGCTGCATACTGGAGCAAACAGCTGGAACAGCTGCTGCTGATTTTTCAAAGCATGGATCAGTTTAAATTTATTGACACGATGAATTTTGAGACCAAGGAAAACCTGATTTTATATAGAGACATGATTCAGGATATGGAGATAGCGGTATGAGCGATGGAATATGGAAGAAGAATATAGCCGCCATGCAGCAGCACTATCCTCTTGCAGCACAGGCTCTGGAGAAACTGACCAAGAGCCGGGAAACTGTTGAGCCAGAGATTACGGTTGGAGTGGATGAGGTCTGTGACAAGAAGGTGTTGTATGCCGTACAGAACGGGGAGACTTATCAGCTTGATACGCTGTATGATTCGGATGCTCTCATGGAGCTGTGGTATCGCAATCTGCCCAAGATATATTTAAACTGTAAGATACTCATGTACGGGCTTGGTAATGGCATGTATGCAGACAAGCTCCTGCAGGAGACCTCTGAGGACGTTGTAATTATTATATATGAGCCGACGCTTACGATTCTTCATGTGGTGATGCAAGAGTATGATATCAGTCGAATCATTGCTTCTAAGAGAGTCCGGCTGCTGATCAACCATCACATGGACAAAACACTGGATGACTGTTACAGCGAACTGCTTGAGTACACAGACATAGATGACTTTATATACAAATCTTATTTGAATTACAACAGGCTATATGCGGCAGAATATCGGGAATATATGGACGTCCTGCAGAATGTATGCTCTGCTATCAATTCTTCCCAGTCTGTCATTGGACGCTATGGCAGAGACTACTATGAGAATACATTTGCCAATTTTCCGTTCTTTTTAAAGAGTAAATCCCTGTGCAGCCTCAATGAACTCATGCCCAAGGACATACCTGCCATCATTGTTGCAGCGGGTCCGTCACTGGACAAGAATATTCTTGAATTAAAAAAAGCAAAGGGTAAGGCATTCATCATTGCAGTTGATTCTGCTCTTAGACCATTGGTACGAAATGGAATCATACCGGACATCTGCATCAGCATTGACGGAAAGAAAAAGACAGCGCATTTTGATGATGAAGAGACGAGGGATATACCGCTCATCTGCTATCTCATCAGTCATAGAGAAATTCTAAGCAGACATCGCGCAGAGAAGTTTTTCCTCAATGACCTGAATCATCATGTACAGCATTTTCTGTCACAGAACAATATGGTACTGCCTATCGTGGCAAGCGGAGGCTCAGTTGCCAACGATGCTTTTTCAGTTTTGCAGATATTGGGCTTTACGACGATAATCTTGATTGGACAGGATCTGGCACTGACCGGAAATAAGTCCCATGCAGATGCGACGGTGGTCGGAGAACTGGGATGGATGGCAGACCATTACACAGACCTAATCCAAGTAGAAGGAATCGATGGCCAGCCGATACTCTCCAAGCCGGAATATAAGCTGTACTGTAACTGGTTTGAGGAGCAAATTGCCAAATATTCAGAGATTAAGGTGATAGATGCGACAGAGGGGGGTGCCATGATACATGGCAGTGTCATAGAGACACTCAAGGAAGCCATTCACACCGAATGTACAAGGTCAGTCGATATCCAGCAGATCATTCATGACTGTGACCTGTTTTTTGACAGAGAAGAACAGCACCAGTTAATAGAATATATGCAGGCTGCACCAGTCAACCTGAATGTATGTCTTGAGAAAGCCAAAGAGGGACTGAGACTCTACGAAAGAATGATGGAGTACGTCTATAAGGAAAAATATAAAACCAAAGAATTCGTCAAGTTATTTGAGAGAACAAAGGAAATCGGCGAGGCTCTGGACAGCTGTCCGGATATGGACTATGTAAAGAACAGGATTCAGGAGCAGACAACCAGCATGCTGAAAAACGTCTATCATAATGAGGATGAGGAACGCGCAGAGCTGATCGCTGCCTGTGAATATGGTAGAAAATATCTTCAGCTTATAAAGAATGAGCTGGAAATCGTGATACCGGATATAGAAAAGAAGGTCATGAGTCTATCATAGTGCAGACAGGAGATATGAATGAAGACGATATTATGTTTATTTGCAGGCGAGATGGGGCAGAAAAATGAAAATGCTGTTATGCAATATGATGATGAGAGTACAATAATTCATTTGTTATCTGATATGTATGCGCAGCATATTACAATCGGGAAGATAATGTTTCTGTATGAAGAATTCGGTATCGGAAATAATGGCGAGAGCGAAATCTGGCTGATGAGCGACATGCCCGTACTACTGGAAAACGCGAAAATGCTTTGTGGTGGTTTATTTGATCAATATATCATAAGTCCTGAAGTGACAAGTATTAGAGAAATAAAAATTGAAGCATATAGCCACAAACAGAACTGTAATACTACTGATTGGAAATTATATTATAAATTGCTGACTGAATTGCAGTTGGTAAGAAACTTTACCAAAAGAGAAGAGTATTACCAATCTGAGAAATATTTGATGAAGATGCATGAGGATCTGATTAAGGTACTCGACGATAGTGAGATTCTGTATAAACAACTGAGCCACGAAATGAAAGACATTTTCGGGAATTTTGTACTGGAATATGCAGATGCAGACCAAACAATGATCTTCCGAATCCTGTGCCTCTCATTTCTGCTGCAAATGTCATGGAATCCTATCTATGTACAGATGATATATGAGGAAACAAGAAAAGACAGTTATACGATTGATCATAAACTGTATTTGTGTAACCAAATCAAACGTCTGACATTACTGCATCCGCAAATTAATGGAGGCTTATATATAAAAAAGCTATATGACGAGATAGTTTCCACATGGAAGAAAGAATTTATTGATATTCTGAAACCTATCAGCTGCGACAAACGTAATCAAAAGAAGGTTATCGTATTAACATTGCAATTTCTCGGGACACATCATTCTCCAACAAAGACAGCAAATGAACGTATTTATACAATAGGGAAGCTGTTGGATCATGAGGTTTTGTGCATCAATACAAGAGAACAGTATACAGCCAGAGGGTTTCTGCCGTTTTATGATGCATGCATCCGAAGTATCGTAGATGACTATAACGGCGGTTGCCGCATGAAGCATAAGGACTATTTGTATGATTTTTTCCAACCGGAAGCAGAGATGCCGGAGCGGGAAATGACGAGAGCACTATTGATAGAAATCCGGGAGATGGCACCATGGAAGGTTGTTGTATTGGGTGATAGATGCTTATTAGGTGATCTATGTGCTGAGATCATTCCAACAGTATGCATACCAATGGCATTTTCGACGATACCAAGGAAGGACAACCAGTATGTAGCAGTTGGAAAGCAGTTGACTGATGTAGAACGATCCAATCTTGCAGAAGCAGGTTACAGGATGTCTTCTATCATAGAGAGCACTTTTACATTTGAACTGGTAGAACAGACGACAAAGCTCACAAGAGAAGAGTTAGGATTGCCTGCAGACAAATTCCTGCTTGTGGTTGTAGGCATGAGATTGGATGCAGAAGTAACAGATGAGTTTTTGAAGATGCTGGAGACAGTTTATCCATATAGTATGCATGTGGTATTTGCGGGTGAATTTGAGAGATATGAGGAACTATGCAGACAGGATGAGGTTTTAAGACAACACAGCACCTTTGTTGGATATCAAAAGGATATTCTGGCATTGATGGAAAACTGCGATTTGTATGTGAATCCCCCTCGTGTAGGCGGAGGTTTTTCCGTGGTGGAGGCGTTCTATAAGGGGATACCCGGGGTGACAACGAACTATGGGGATGTAGCTGCCTCGGCAGGATTAGACTTTTGTGTGAATTCATTGGAACAGATGCGAGATAGAATTGTCAAGTATCATGAAGATCCGGCATACTATCGTGTGATGGCAGAGAAAGCTTTACAGAGAAGCAGAGAATTATTTGATTCTAAAGGAGCTATGAAACATATTCTTGATGAAATGGAAAAGCGGGATTTATGGTTTTGATATTGAGTTTACATTTCAGAAATGGAAGCCGATATATATAATAAGAACAAGATTTCAAAATTTGAAAACGGGGTGAATGGTATGAGTCAGAACAATCACATTTTTGAAGATCTGTTTATCTTTGAGATGGCAAACAGCCACCAGGGCAGTGTAGAACATGGAAAAGATATCATTAAGGCAATGGGGAAGATCGCAAGAAAACATAATATCAAGGCAGCGGTAAAGCTACAGTATCGTGATCTGGATACGTTTATTCATCCTGACTACAAGGATCGGACAGATGTGAAGCATATACCGAGATTTATGAGTACGAGGTTGAATTATGATCAGTTTACAGAGCTCGTAGATGCGGTTCGTGCTGAGGGTCTGGTGACCATGAGTACGCCGTTTGATGAGAAGGGCGTAGAGTGGTGCCTGGATCAAGGCATTGATATTATCAAGGTAGCCAGCTGTTCCTCACTGGACTGGCCGCTACTGGCAGCAGTGGCAGCATCAAAGAAGCCCCTGATCATCTCAACCGGCGGTAAGACGATGGCGGATATAGATAAGCTGTATAATTTCTTTACCCATCGTGGATGTGAGTTTGCATTTCTTCACTGCATCGCAGAATATCCAGCTCCACTGGATGGACTTCAGTTGAATTTTATAGATAGAATGAACAAACGATATCGTGATACAGTTATTGGATACTCGGGACATGAGGCACCGGATGAGAATATGGTTCCGATGCTCGCCATCGCTAAGGGTGCACAGATCCTCGAGAGACATGTAGGGCTGCCGACAGAAACGATTAAGCTGAATGCATATTCCATGAATCCGGAACAGGCAGATAAGTGGGTAGAGTCAGCATTGCTTGCCAAGGCTATGTGCGCTACGAAAAAAGACAATGAAAAGTACATCAGTCAGGCTGAGATCGATTCTCTGCGTTCTCTGATGCGTGGTACATATGCAAAGCGTGACATCAAGGCGGGAGAGACCATGACCTCAGATGATGTGTTCTTTGCTATGCCATGCGGCGAGAAACAGATGACCAGCGGCGAGTTTAAATCTGATAAAACAGTTGCGACCAGAGACTATAAGATCAATGAGGAAATCTGCGAGACCCCAAAGACAACGGGTGTCGGTATCGTCAGAAATGCCATTCATGATGCAAAGGGAATGCTGTATGAGGCAGGTATTGCACTTGGTGAGGACTATGAAGTAGAGCTGTCACATCATTATGGAATTCCTCATTTCAGGCAATATGGAGCCATTATCATCAACATTATCAATCGCGAATACTGCAAGAAATATATCATTGTACTGCCCGGACAGAAGCACCCGGAGCATGCACATCGGATTAAGGAAGAGACATTCCAGCTGCTCTACGGAGATCTGGAGGTGGAGATTGACGGCAAGCCTGCGAAGAAGATGAAGCCCGGAGATATGCAGACAGTCTTACGTGGAGAGTATCATGCGTTCTCGTCTGTAGATGGAGCCATCTTCGAAGAGGTCTCTACGCAGCACATGAAGAGCGATTCTTATTACAGAGAAAAACGCATTAGCGATCTGGATCCAATGGAGAGAAAGACATTCTTGAAAAAGTGGTAAAACAATGAATACGTCAAGAAAAGTCAGAAAAAATTGATTTTTCTTAACGAATTAGTCAATGAGGAGGATATATCTATGCATGCATATGTACTGCATGGAATTGATGATTTGAGATATGAACAGGCGGATATGCCTGACTTGAAGCCCGGATGGGCGCTGATAGAGGTGATGGCAGCAGGCATCGGCAGTTCTGATGTTCCGCGTATCTTTGAGACCGGAGCCTATCATTACCCGATGATTCCGGGACATGAGATTGCAGGCGTGGTTCGCAATGTCGGTCTGTCAGAGGATAGAGAATGGGTAGACAAGAGAGTGGGTATCTTTCCTTTGATACCGTGTCGTGAGTGCGATCACTGTCGCAGGGAACTCTACGAAATCTGTGATAGCTATGATTATCTGGGAACCAGAAGAGACGGGGGCTTTGCGGAGTATGTGGCAGTGCCCATCTGGAACCTGATTGAACTACCCGACACAGTTGACTTCGCAGAGGCGGCAATGCTGGAGCCTATGGCAGCGGCTCTGCATGCTGTCAGACAACTGCCGTTGGATCAGATGAAATCATTGGTGATCTATGGGGCAGATCCGGTGGGATTATTAGCATGTCAGTGGGCAAGGCTCTATGGAGTGGAGAGTATCTACATAGTAACAGAGATCGAAGGACAGGTTCACCTGGCACATGAGCTTGGTTTTGAGAAAGTGTGCAATGAATCAGAAGCCAACGCACTGGAATGGCTCTATGCCGAGACAAATGGCAGGATGGCAGATGCAGCAATTGAGAGTACCGGCAAAGGAGAGGCACTGGAGCAGTGTTTGCTCAGTGTGACAGGACAGGGGACGATACTGACACTTGCCAGTCCGACTGAGGATTATCATTTGAGCAAGGATATTTATTGGAAGCTTCTGCGCAGACAGCTGCATATCGTCGGTACATGGAATTCGCGTTTTTCAACGACGGAAGAAAATGAATGGAAGGATGTACTGGAAGCACTGACAGAAGGACGCATCGATGCCATCTCCCTCGTGACGCACAACTACCCCTTCAAGGAACTCATGGACGGCTTACTCGTAATGCGAGACAAGACCGAGTTCTACAGCAAGATTCTGATCAGCAAGAGCATCAAGACCCGTATGGGTGGGATGTAAGGTGTTATGTAAATTGACAAGTATAAAGCTGATGAATACGGGATATTAATGCCGTATCATTGCAAAAACTTGATCATGTATAGGAAATGTGACGAAAATAAACTAATTATGTCATATGCATTGACCTTCTGTTTTGGTGATCTTATAATGATTTCACGTGATGGAAGGAGGTGAAGATATGAATGAAGAGTTGGGTAAAACGCTGAATCTTATACTAATGAATCTTGACACAATAAATGGTCGCTTGAATAGAATGGATGATCGCTTTGACAAGACTGATGATCGCTTTGACAAAATGGATGATCGTTTTGACAAAATGGATGATCGCTTTGACAAAATGGATGATCGCTTTGACAAAATGGATGACCGCTTTGACAAGATGGATGATCGCTTTGACAAAATGGATGACCGCTTTGACAAGATGGATGATCGTTTTGACAAAATGGATGACCGTTTTGATAAGATGGATGATCGCTGTGACAAAATGGATGACCGTTTTGACAAGTTGGAGGATGTCGTCAGAAATATGGGTCTTAGGATAGAAAATGTGATTGAGAAGAATACAAAAACACTATTTGACGCATATGGTGTAGCACAGTCTCATTTTATCGACGAAACACGAATTGATAGGCTTGAGGAAACTGTAAAGTTACATGAGATTACAATTTGCAATCATTCAAGGCGATTAAATCAGGCACATATCATGTAGTGCAAATAATACAAAAGATAAACAATTAGTTGCCTCAGGCAACTTTTATTATAAAGTATCCGCTCTATTATGCCGATAATATATTATATCGAAATAGTGCACCATTTTGATAAGGATAGATCAAAGAACTGGAACAGATGAACGAAATCGAATGGAATCGGGCGGGAATCGAGTATGGGCAAGATGAAGATAGGAGAGAGAATCAAATATTGGTCACAGCTGTTGCTACTGCCAATATATGGTCTCTCTTTTTTGATGCCTAGAGATAAGAAGATATGGCTCTTTGGAAGTACATTTGGCAGACGATTTGCAGACAATCCACGTTATTTCTATTTATACCTGTGCAAGCATCCTGAGGAGGGCATCAGACCTATCTGGATCAGTCATAACCGGCAGGTGATTGAACTACTGAATCAAAAAGGATTCGAAGCATATCACTACAAGAGCCTCAAGGGAATCTGGTATTGCCTAAGAGGGAGAATCTATATTTTTGATAATTACTCCAAGGATATTAACTTCTGGACATCAGGTGGGGCAGTCAAGTTCAATCTGTGGCATGGTACCGGCAATAAAAAGGCAAATCATGATAACCTGTTTGACAGGGTCAGACATCCAAGAAATCTGTGGGAGAGATTCACAACCTTTCCAAGAAGATTATCAGACGAAAAGCCTCACCATTATACGCTGGCCACATCGGAACCGCTTGCCATCATTTCTATGTCCGTATTCAATACAACAAGAGACCATATTATTGTAGACGGATATCCACGAAATGATGCTATGCTGAGTACTGCTGCTTACTATAATAGGCAGGAGAGTGGTCTTGATTTTATGTGTGTCATGACAGCGGAAGAAGAGAAAATCTGTAAGCAGGTATTGGAATGGAAAAGAGAAGGGTACCAAATTGATTTCTATATGCCGACGTTCAGGGATTCCGAGACAGATTTCTTCGAGGTGATGGATCTGCAGAAATTTAATGAATTTCTGAAAGAAAATCAGATAATATTCCTTATGAAGCTGCATCCAAAGTCAAAGCTGAAGAAGCAGTTTGCGGGAATCGAGTATTCCAATATCCATAATATTGATGGTGAGAACGATCCATATACCTTCATGGGATATATGGATATGCTGACAGCGGATTATTCTTCTGTGTATTCGGACTTTATGCTGCTCGACAGACCAGTTGTAGCATTTCATTATGATTATGAGAAATATCATGGAAATACCAGAGATGAATACGTTCCGTTTGATGAATACATGCCGGAGCGTAAGGCGGTCACGATGGATGAATTGATGAAAGCGACTGTAGAAGTATTGAATGATGATCAGTATAAAGAGAAACGAAAGGTATCGCGGGACAGAATGTTTCTGTATCAGGATGCAGAAGCAATAAAGAGATTAATAAGGAAAGTGAAGAATATATTGAACATAGCATAATGATCGTCAAGGGAGGAAATCTGTATGAATATAGCCGTCATCTTATCAGGTGGAAGTGGAAGTCGTATGAAGGGTGGAGCGATTCCAAAGCAATACATTGAGGTAGGGGAAAAGCCAATCATATGCTACTGTCTCAAGACCTTTCAGGCACATCCTATGATTGATGCAATTGTGATCGTAGCGGATGAGAAGTACCAGGAAATGCTGGATGAGTGGATGGAGAAGGAGAAAATCTCGAAGTTCGCAGACTATGCTCCGGCAGGAAGAACACGTCAGCATTCTATTTATTCAGGAATTACTGTAGCAAGAGAGGTCATTGGATGGTATGAAGTTCCTGATGAAATCGGCGGATATATCCGTGTGGGCGTTAAAGAAGAAACAGAAGCTGTAAAAGATATTGTCATTATTCACGATGCAGCGCGCCCGTGTGTCAGTGAGCAGATCATTACGGACTGCATCAACGGGGCAATGGAATGTGATGGAGCAATGCCTGTGATTACAGTAAAGGACACAGTATACCAGAGCACAGACGGCAAGACAATCGGCGGACTGCTGAATCGTGATGAATTATTTGCAGGACAGGCTCCGGAGGCATTCAAGCTGGATCTTTATCTGGCGATTCATGATGCCATGAGTGATGAGAAACTGGCTGAGGTGCGTGGCAGCAGTGAGATTGCCTATCAACATGGAATGAAGATTAAGCTCGTGAAGGGTGAAGAAGCGAATTTTAAAATTACGACAAAAGAAGATTTGGAGAAATTCAGAGCACAGGTAAAGTCTTCAAAGAGTAAGAAGTAAACTCAGCTCATCAAGTGTTCAGCTAAAATGCGAGACAGATGAGTGGTCAAATAAGGGGATGTCACTATGCGGGCATATGTATTACATGGAATCGATGATTTGAGATATGAGCAGGCGGACGTGCCGGAACTAAAGCCCGGCTGGGTCATTGTGGAGGTTATGGCAGCAGGTATCTGCGGCTCTGATATTCCGCGCATCTTCGAGAACGGAACCTATCACTTCCCGACGATACCGGGACACGAGTTCTCAGGAGTTGTGCACAGCGTTGGGCGAGCTGAGGACAAAGAATGGCTTGGAAAAAGAGTAGGAGTATTCCCTCTGATCCCATGTCAGGAATGTGAGAATTGCCTGAATGAACATTATGAAATGTGTAATCACTACGATTATATTGGTTCCAGAAGAGACGGCGCCTTTGCAGACTATGTAGCAGTTCCTGTCTGGAATCTGATTGAACTGCCGGATACGGTGGGCTATGCAGAGGCGGCAATGCTGGAGCCGATGGCAGTTGCACTACACGCAGTCAGACAGCTTCCGTTAGAACAGATGAACTCACTGATGATTTACGGTGCAGGCTCGATTGGACTATTAGCAGCCCAGTGGGCACGCATCTATGGAGTGCAAAAAATATATATAGCGGCAAATAAACCGGGACAGATGCAATTAGCAAATCAGATTGGCTTTTTAAATATCTGTAACAGCAAAGAGACAGATGTACCGGAGTGGCTTCGTTTGCAGACGAACGGCAGGATGGCAGACGCAGCGATTGAGGGTACAGGAAGAAGCGATGTCCTGAGTCAATGTATCTTGAGCGTCAAAGGACAGGGAACCATTCTGACAATGGGTAATCCACATGGTGATGTCTACCTTAGCAGGGACATATATTGGAAGATCCTGCGCAGACAGCTGCATGTACGCGGAACATGGAATTCCCGTTTTTCCACCAGTGAAGAAAATGACTGGCAGGATGTTGTAGGCACACTGGCAGCAGGACGTATTGATGCGGAAACTCTGGTGACTCACAATCTGCCCTTTAAAGAGCTGATGCAGGGACTGCAGATTATGCGTGATCATACAGAGTTCTACAGTAAGATTATAATCAGTAAGAAATAATAAAAAATCCTAATGCTTATAACAGAATTTGCCGATAGATATATTATGATATCAAATCTTTAAATACCTCGAACGGAGTCGGCGTATATGATGAATAGAATGGATCAGGGTAATGACATAATACAGGCTGTGTACAAATCATGTGCATGGCTTGTTTGCGTCTTATCAGAAGAATCCTTCGCTCGGAAAGGTGGAATGACCTATGTGTAAAGGCAACAGACCGGGACAGATCTCAGCCTCTCTCATGTGTGCAGGAATCAAAGATCTGGTATCCAACATTCACATCATGGAAGAAGAACATGTAGAATACCTTCATGTAGATGTCATGGACGGAGAATTTGTACCGAATCTGGGATTTGGAATGGACTACATAGATGGCGTCAGAGAGATGACCAGTATTCCACTTGATATGCATCTGATGATTATGCGCCCGGAGGACAAGCTGGAGTGGATGAAGCTTCGTCCGCAGGACAGAGTGATTATACATTATGAAAGTACCATTCACGTGCAGCGTACTCTGGTACGAGCGAAGAGCTATGGCTGCAAGGTGATGCTCGCCATCAATCCCGGTACGCCAATTTATTCTGTAGAAGAAGTATTGGATTACATCGATGGAATTAATGTTCTGACAGTCAATCCCGGATTTGCGGGACAGAAAATCGTCAGAAGCTGTATTCCGAAGGTGGATAAGCTTGAGAATTATCTACGTGAGGCAGGGTACTCAGACCTAGAGATTCAGGTAGACGGTAATATCAGCTTTGACAATGCAAAAATGTTCAAAGAAATGGGTGCAGACCTTTATGTTGCAGGAAGTACCAGCATCTTCAACGGTGACGATTTAAGAGCAAATATCCAGAAATACAGAGCTGCAATTGCAGGCTAATCTATAAGGAGCACGTTAACATGAGCGCACGCATTGGAATTGTCATTTGTAATTATAATAAAGAAGACTATATCGTCAATTGCATTAAATCAATTCTTGCATCTACCATGAAGGATTTTGACATCTATGTGGTAGATAATGCGTCTACAGACCATTCTGTGGAACGAATCAGAGAAGCTTATGCAGGACAGGTCACTCTAATCGTCAATCAAGAGAATCTAGGCGGCTCTGGTGGCTTCAACACAGGATTGCGAGAGGCTCTGAAGCAGGATTATCAATATTTGATGTGTGTGGATAATGATGTTGTATTTGATGAAAGAGCGGTGGAAGA
>CAYRJT010000037.1:6829-12711 GCA_964424675.1 uncultured Lachnospiraceae bacterium | reverse complement strand
TGCATGCTGCCGCAGTACTGACAGTCAATCTGGAAATCGATATGCATACAGGAAACAACTGGTATGAGGCAAAGTGATATGAAGATCATCGGAATCACAGGCGGTGTCGGAGCCGGAAAATCGGAAGTGCTGAAATGGATTGGCGAGCTGTGCAGCTGCAGGATATTGATTGCTGACGAAGCAGCACATACACTGGAAATGCCCGGAGCAGAGTGCTACAGCTCATTGATCGGCCTGCTGGGCGAGGGTATTCTGGCAGAGGACGGGATCATTGATAAACGTAAAATGGCTTCCGCAATCTTTGAAGGAGACACTGAGGACAGACTGGCTCAGGTAAATGCAATCATTCATCCTGCAGCCAAACGATATATTTTGTCTGAAATAAAGGCAGAACAGGATAAAGGCATTGTAGATTATTTCTTTATCGAAGCAGCATTGCTGATTGAGGATGGTTACACAGAAATCTGCGATGAGCTTTGGTATATTTATGCGGATACAGAGACAAGAAAAAGAAGACTACGTGAGTCACGGGGCTATACTGACGACAAGATAGAGGGCATCATGAACGCACAGTCAGATGAGACGGCTTTTCGCAGATATTGCAGTCAGGTGATAGATAACAGTGGCGACACCGCACACACCATCGAACAAATCAAGGCACTATTGGACAGATAAAATGCAGTTGGGGGAACGATCAATGGCAGAAAGCAAAAAATATCCGGGACAATTGGTATTTGGACTTGATATTGGAACACGAAGCATCGTAGGGACAGTCGGATACAAAACCGGAGATACATTTCATGTAGTGGCACAGCAGACAAAGGAACACGATACGAGAGCGATGCTGGATGGTCAGATTCACGATATCAACAAGGTAGGAAAGACCATCAGAGCCATCAAGGAAACGCTGGAGAAGCAAATTGGCAGAAAGATCACGGATGTCTGCATCGCTGCAGCCGGGCGTGTACTGCAGACGGTTACGACGCATGTGGACTACGAAATGCCGGAGGAGACCAGTGTAGAACCTGAGCACATCTATGCACTGGATATGCTCGGAGTGGAAAAGGCATATGATGAATTTCAGGAGTCCAATCATCTGGATATTAAGTTTTACTGCGTTGGATATACGGTTGTGAAATATTATCTGAATCATTATCCGATCAATGCATTGGAAAATCATAAAGCGGGTGTGATCTCGGAGGATCTGATCGTAACATTCCTGCCGGATGAGGTCGTAGACGGACTGTACAAGGCTGTAGAGATCGCCGGACTGCAGGTAGCCAATCTGACACTGGAGCCGATCGCTGCCATACAGGTGGCGATACCGGTCATGTACCGCATGCTGAATATTGCATTGGTGGATGTGGGAGCAGGAACAAGTGATATATCGGTCACGCGTGACGGCAGTATCATTGCATATGGTATGATACCGCGTGCCGGTGACAAGATTACAGAAGTGATTGCACAGCATTGTCTGGTGGATTTTATACAGGCAGAGAAAATCAAGATGGCTGCAGGGAGAAAGACGGCTATCAATTATAAAGATATCATGGGTCTGGCACAGAAGATTATGCCCAATGAAGTGATCAAGACAGCGGATACCCTGATCAAGGATATGGCAAAGGAAGTGTCTGACAAGATCAAGGAATTAAATGGAGGAAAGCCCGTCAGTGCTGTGTTTGTAGTTGGCGGCGGCGGCAAGTTTCCGGGATATACAGAGGCACTTGCAAAGGAAATGGGCATCCAGACAGAGAGAGTGGCTCTGCGTGGAGAGGAGGTCATGAAGGACATAGATTTCCAGATCGATGATCCGAAGCGTGATTCTATGTATGTGACCCCGATTGGTATCTGTCTTAATTTTTATGATCAGAAAAACAACTTTATATTTGTGCATTTTAATGGAGAGCGCATCAAGCTGTATGACAACAATCATCTGGCAATCATAGATGCGGCGATGCAGGCAAACTTCACAAATGAAGGCCTGTTTCCAAGACGCGGCAGGGAATTGAACTTTGTGATTAATGGGAAGCCCAGAATCGTAAGGGGAGAGCTCGGGGAAGCTGCAGTGGTGATGCTGAATGATGTCCCGGCTGGTGTCAACGCACCGATACAGGCAAATGATAAAATTGTGGTGAAGGAATCTACTGCCGGTGCAGATGCTGTGATGGAGATTCGCAAGCTGCCGGAGTACGAAAGCACCATTCAGGTCATTGTCAATGATCAGAAGGTCGTTTTGCCGAAATTTGCAGAAGTGAACGGACAATTGCAGTCAGGCTTTTATGAAATTAAGGAACATGACGATATCAAAATTTTGAACTACTATACCGTGCAGCAGATTATCGAGTTCATGGATGTGATTTTGAAAGAAGGCACAAAGCTCTATGTGAACAACAAGCTGGCAGCACCTGATGAAAAGGTTTATGAGAATTTTTCTTTGATCTGGACGATGGAGGAAGTGCATTTGTCGGATGTAGAGGAAGATGAGGACGTATCAGAGTCATATGAAGATATGGATGATGACACACAGGAGAATGTGATGACGGATGATGTGACTTTGGAGCATGTCGGCGGGCAGGACCACGAGAGAGCGCCGGGCGGCAAGGATGCTGCAGAAAGTCAGGAAATCACAACAGCAATTACAGTCACGGTCAACCAGGAACCTGTACATATGCTTGGAAAGAGCTCTTATATTTATGTAGATGTATTTGATCTGATTCATTTTGATCTGTCACAGCCGAAGGGAAAGAGCGTGGTGACACTTCTGAACGGGACACCTGCACAGTATACGGAGATATTAAAGAATGGAGATGTTCTGGATATTTACTGGAAGGATTGAGTGAATATGGACAGAACAAAAGAGGGGACGCAGAAAGAATGAATCTATGCAGTATTACAAGTGGCAGCAGCGGAAATTGTATCTATGTGGGGTCAGACAATACGCACATCATCATTGATGCAGGCATCAGTGGAAAAAGAATCGAAGAAGGGCTGAATGGGATCGGACTGACAACCGCAGACATTGATGGTATCCTGATCACACATGAGCATTCGGATCACATTGGAGGCCTGGGGGTACTGGCCAGAAAATATGGAATCCCTATGTATTCGACACCGGGTACGATTCGTGGAATCAAAGCATCACGTAATCTGGGAACGATTCCTCCGGAGCTGTTTCGTGAGATACAGGCAGACAAAGACTTTATGATTGAGGATCTTCTAATCAAGCCTGTCAGGGTATCTCATGATGCAAATGAGCCTGTAGCCTACAGGGTACAGCATGAGGAGAGCTCAGTGGCTGTAGTGACTGATCTTGGTATGTATGATGATTACATCGTAGAAGCATTTCAAGGAGTGGATGCTCTGCTGTTAGAAGCCAACCATGATGTCAATATGCTGCAGGTAGGACGTTATCCATATTACCTGAAGCAGAGAATCCTTGGAGATCAGGGACATTTGTCCAACGAAAGATCAGGCCAGCTGCTCTGTGCACTGCTGCATGATAAGCTGCGCACAGTGATGCTGGGACATTTGAGCGCAGAAAATAATCTTGCAGAGCTGGCCTACGAAACAGTCAGACAAGAAGTTGCAATGTCAGATAATCAATATAAAGCCGGAGACTTCCCTATACGAGTGGCAAAAAGAAGCTCCAGATCAGAGCTGATCGCTGTTTAGTCAGGGGAGAGCTCTCATCGAAGATGAGATACCCCTGACCATGAGGGGAGAGTTCTCATCGAAGATGAGATACCCCTGACCATGAGGGGAGAGCTGGAAATGAAGTCAACAAAGGAGGAAGATCATGTATCTGAATACTGAGAAGAAGTTATGGATTGCCAAAGGGAATGATAAAGTATGTATGGAGCCACGCATGGCGAATCGCCACGGTCTCATAGCAGGAGCGACCGGAACCGGCAAGACGATTACTCTGAAGGTCATGGCTGAGTCTTTTTCAGATATGGGTGTGCCGGTATTTTTAGCAGATATCAAAGGAGATCTCACCGGTATGTGCAGATCGGGAGAGAACAGTGAAAATATACAAAAAAGAGTCGAAAAGCTTGGAATTGAAGGCTTTTCCTTTCGGGAATATCCGACCAGATTTTTTGATGTATTTGGAAAAAAGGGATTGCCTGTCAGGACGACAATTTCAGAAATGGGGCCGGAGTTGATTGCAAGATTATTAGATCTGAACGATACGCAGACGGGAATTCTGACAATCATTTTTAAAATCGCAGATGATCAGGGCTTGCTGCTGCTTGATTTGAAGGATCTCAAATCTATGGTACGCTACGTTGGAGATAACAACAGTGACTTTCGTACAGAATATGGAAACATCTCGACACAGAGCATCGGCTCGATTCAGCGTGCATTATTACAACTGGAAGAACAGGGCGGAGACATTTTCTTTGGTGAACCTGCGCTTGATATCTTTGACTGGATCTGTACAGGGACTGACGGTAGAGGAATGATCAATATCTTAGAATGTGATGAACTGTTCCAAAAGCCTTTGCTTTATTCAACCTTTATGCTATGGATGTTATCAGAATTATATGAGAACCTGCCGGAGGCAGGAGATTTGGAAAAGCCGAAGATCGTGTTTTTCTTTGATGAGGCACATTTACTCTTTGATGATGCACCAAAGGCTTTGCTACAGAAGGTAGAGCAGGTCGTGAGACTGATTCGCTCCAAGGGGGTCGGCGTATATTTCATCACACAGAAGCCGTCAGACATACCGGAAAACGTGCTGGCCCAGCTCGGTAATAAGGTACAGCATGCACTGCGCGCTTACACACCGAATGAGCAAAAGGCAGTCAAGGCTGCAGCACAGTCCTTCAGAGTGAATCCGACATTTGATACAGAGGAAGTCATGATGGAGCTTGGTACAGGGGAAGCGTTGGTATCCTTTCTGGATGATGAGGGAGTACCATCGATTGTAGAACGTGCCTTTATACTGCCACCGATGAGCCATATGGGAAGTGTAGATGAGTCAGTTCGAGACTCCATTACAAAGACCGGAACACTCTATGACAAATACTCACGTGAAATCGACCGTGATTCTGCCTATGAATATCTGGAAAGAAAGATGAAGCAGGAGGCGGCTGAGGAAGCTGAGGCTGAAAAAAAAGAGCTGAGAGCATCCAGCAGCAAGACAGCAGCAAAGAAGAGCAGCGGACGTGCAAAGAAATCAGCCACAGAGAAGATAGCTGACACAGCTCTGCGTACGGTCAGCCGTGAAGTAACCAGAAGTGTCACCAGAGGACTGCTTGGAAGCTTGAAGAAGCTGTTCTAAACGTATTGAGAAATGAATATGTGCTGGAGATAGTGTTTCATACAAGTGTGGATTTGATTTCAGCTGGAAACAGTGTTTCATGCAAGGGAGGATTTGATTTCAGCTGGAAATAGTGTTTGTGGTAAGTGGGAATTAAGCTTAAAGTAAAAATAGTGTTTTGGACAATCAAATTCGTGGATGAAAAAAAGAATTACATGTTATGTAAACCCAATGATTTGACTTTGGACATCATATATGCTTAGATATAATATACAATTCCAAAATGGATCTGTTTATTAGTAAAATGAGATCATTTTGGACAAGACATATCGTTTGAGAGGTATAAAAATTCCAATTTCTATATCAATTCTTGTGAAATATGGAATTAGATAGGCACTTTAAGAAGCTTTCTTGTCCAAATCCATAAGAGCTCAGTGATGTAATGAAGCATTTTGGAATTTAAACTATATTTTGAAGGAAGTACTTGTCCAAAGTAGCAGGTATTTTTAAAATTAGGCGCTAAATATACAGCAAAAGACACAAAGCGAATGACATAAAGCAAAAGACATAAAGCAAAAGACATAAAGCAAAAGACATAAAGCAAAAGACATAAAGCAAA
>CAYRJT010000037.1:0-6729 GCA_964424675.1 uncultured Lachnospiraceae bacterium | reverse complement strand
AGAAATTCAGTCTAAGAGGAGATTTCAATTATGAAGAAAACAATTATTACAGTCATCGGACAGGATACGGTTGGCATTATTGCCAAGGTATGTACCTATCTTGCGAATAACAGAATCAATATCCTGGACATTTCTCAAACAATTGTTCAGGGTTATTTTAATATGATGATGATCGTGGATATGAATGAGTCTAGCAAGCCATTTGGAGATATTGCATCAGAACTTGAACAAATCGGTGAGGAAATCGGTGTTATCATTAAGTGCCAGCGTGAGGAAATCTTCACAAAGATGCACAGGGTATAGATGGCTCCTGTGATTGATCGACATAGAATCAAGAGTAAAGAGAATTAAGAGCAAAAAGAATTAAGAGTGTAAAGAATTTAATTACAAGGATTTAGGAACGGAGTTTGAGTATGATTAATATATTTGAGGTCAATGAGACCAACCAGATGATAGAGAAGGAAAATCTGGATGTCAGGACGATTACACTGGGTATCAGCCTGCTAGACTGTATTACAGATGATCTGGATAAGCTAAATGAGAATGTATTTAACAAAATCACTACAGTAGCAAAAGATCTGGTCAGTACCGGTAAGAAAATCGAGCTGGAATTCGGGATTCCGATTGTGAATAAACGAATCTCTGTTACACCGATTTCCCTGATTGGTGCATCTGCCTGTAAATCACCTGAGGATTTCGTGACACTAGCGAAGACCATGGATGAAGCAGCAAAGCAGGTCGGCGTGAACCTGATCGGTGGCTATTCAGCACTTGTCTCAAAGGGTATGACAAGAGCAGAAGAGAATCTGATCCGTTCGATTCCACAGGCTCTTGCATGTACGGACAGAGTGTGCAGCTCCGTCAATCTTGGATCGACCAAGACCGGCATCAATATGGATGCAGTCAGACTGATGGGTGAGATTATCTTAGAAACGGCAGAAATCACAAAGGAACGTGATTCCATCGGCTGTATGAAGCTTGTAGTATTCTGTAATGCGCCGGATGATAATCCGTTTATGGCAGGCGCATTTCACGGTGTCACAGAATCAGACGCAATCATCAATGTCGGTGTCAGCGGCCCAGGCGTTGTAAAAACAGCACTGACAAAGGTCAGAGGCGCAAGCTTTGAGGTCTTATGTGAAACCATCAAGAAGACGGCATTTAAGGTGACGAGAGTCGGACAGCTCGTAGCAGGAGAGGCATCGAAGCGTCTCGGCATCCCGTTTGGTATCGTGGATTTATCCCTTGCACCGACTCCAGCAATCGGAGACAGCGTAGCGGATATTTTGTGTGAGATTGGTTTAGAATATGCAGGAGCACCCGGTACAACTGCAGCCCTTGCCATGTTAAATGATCAGGTCAAGAAGGGTGGTGTCATGGCATCCTCCTATGTGGGCGGCTTAAGTGGCGCATTTATCCCAGTCAGTGAAGATCAGGGCATGATTGATGCAGTCGAGGCAGGAGCATTGACCATAGAGAAGCTGGAAGCTATGACTTGTGTATGCTCGGTCGGCTTAGATATGATTGCAATTCCGGGAGATACGAAAGCAACGACCATTTCTGGTATCATTGCAGATGAAATGGCAATCGGCATGGTGAACCAGAAGACAACAGCAGTCAGAGTCATTCCTGCAATCGGTAAAACAGTAGGTGACAAGGTGGAATTCGGCGGATTGTTCGGCTATGCACCGATTATGCCTGTGAATCCTTTCTCCTGCGCAGACTTCATCAACCGCAAAGGCAGAATCCCCGCTCCGATTCATTCTTTCAAGAATTAAGATTTTTATACAAATTTAATATAGAAAATATGTATAGAAAAGCTGAGTCAGTACTGGAATTGCTGGAGGAATACGGGCAGCCGTCGGAGAAGCTCAAACAAATGATTATGGATCAAAGGGATCTTAGTATTTTAAAGGAATGGCATAGATATGCAGCTCATGTGAATTCAATTGAGGAATTTGAAGAAAAGATTCATGGAATATGATGAATCTGTTATAGAATATCCAGAAAAATGAGAAAGAAATCTTTATGAAATCTCTATTGTTGTATCATGGTAGTGTAACAGAGTGAATTTCATTGACAGAGAGCGGTTTTGCTGATAATATATGATGATGTAAGCGTCAGGAGTATCTTTGCTACATTGTTGTGAAGAGAATAATCATGGATATATCGTTGTGACTTGGCGCAATCAGAGAGATGGGAGAAAGAGATTATGAAAAAGTTTTTAGCAGTATTACTGGCATCTGTTATGGTGATTGGCCTGATTGGATGCGGCAGCAAGGATGCAGCAGCTACAGGCGCTGCAGGAGATGAGTCAGCACGTAAACAGCTGATCGTAGGATTTGATGCAGAGTATCCTCCGTATGGATATCAGGATGAAAATGGTGAATATGTAGGATTTGATTTGTCACTGGCACAGGAAGTATGCAACAGAAACGGCTGGGAGCTTGTTAAGCAGCCAATTAACTGGGATTCTAAGGACATGGAACTGAATTCAGGCTCTATCGATTGTATCTGGAATGGATTTACCATGACAGGACGTGAGTCAGAGTATACATGGTCAGATGCGTATGTGGACAACAGCATTGTGGTAGTAGTGGCTGCTGATTCAGATATTGCGGCCAAGGCAGATCTGGCAGGCAAGGTGGTAGCGACACAGTCAGGCTCCTCAGCACTGACAGCACTGACAGATGACAGTGAAGGAAACGAAGAGAATATCGCACTGGCAGCAAGCTTTACTGAACTGCAGGAGATCGCTGACTACAATACAGCATTTATGAACCTGGAAGCAGGCGCAATCGACGCAATCGCTGTTGATATCGGAGTGGCAAAGTATCAGCTGGATTCCAGACAGGGAGCGTTCAAGATGCTTGACGAGCCGATTTCTACAGAACAGTACGGTATCGGTTTCAAGCTGGGTAATGAGTCGCTAAGAGATGCAGTGATGAAGACATTAAATGAGATGGTAGCTGACGGAACATTTGCGAAGATCGCAGAAGAATGGGAACTCAGCGATATGGTATGTCTCGGAAAGTAAGACTATGATTCGCAGGGGGAATGAAGAACGCAAAGTGACTTAGATGACCCCGGAAAGTAAGACTATGATAAAGGATGTACATGTGGTAGCTGCCAATCCGGCAGGCAATATCACGATGATGGTTTTAGATGAAATCAGACAAAATGAGAGGCTTTATATAGCAACCCGCTTGCTCGGCTATCCTGAATGGAATGCCGAGCAAGTTGGCTTTGTGATGCCGCCGGTTCATGGCGGTATGGGACGTCTGGAGATGATGGGCGGAGAATTCTGCGGAAATGCAACGCGAAGCTATGGCTATTATCTTGCGGCGGTGAGAGGCATCACGGAAGGAACTGTAACTGTTGAAGTCAGCGGAACAAAGGCATTGCTGCAAGTAGATGTGAATATGAGAGAGCAGACTGCGTGGACGCAGATGCCGGTTCCTCATAAAATAGAACAGGTATATCTGATCGATGTTGGAACCGTACCAGTAGTACATATGGACGGAATCCTGCATGTTATCATGGAAAACACGATACCGTTAGATAAAATGACACAGCAAATCATAAAAGAAATCAGTCAAAAGTATCGTACAGAAGCCATAGGTGTTCTGTATGTACAGCAGCAGTCCATGCATCCGGTGGTTTACGTGAAAACAACGAATACATTAGTTGCTGAGAACAGCTGCGGCAGTGGCAGTATTGCTTATGCGTATTATCTGTCAAGGAATGTGATGACCGGTGAATGCAATACTGAGATAGAGCAGCCGGGCGGCATCATAGAGACACAGATTATCAAAGAAGCAGGAGTCATCAAGTCCTGCAGGATGGGCGGTCAGATCTCGCTTTCGGATATTCTGACAGTCAGGGTTTAAATCGATATATATATCATCAAAGCTTTATAATTGGTCTGGTGTATTCATTTTGTGCGATTGTCTTGAACTTAGATGCAACTGCAATCTGATACACATGAGAAGCGTAAACATCTTCTTCGAGCATGGCGAGAGCCGTGGGGGAGAGGATGTTTTTTGCGTCTGCCAGCTTGCCAATCAGAGTCAGAGAGCCTCGAGACTTTGCTGCGGTCAGCAGATCCGCCGCATCTGTACGGAAGCCGAGCAGTCTGGCATATGAGATATAATCATTTCTGATATAGGAAGCCAGAGTATCGGTCTTCATATTTAATAAGAGATGCATCAGACAGCGGCTGATGCGTGCATAGGTGAAGTCCTTGGTTTTCAGATGCTCACAAAAGCCGGAAAAACTCTGGTAGTGCTTGAATTCTTTACAAATACGGTCAGACAGACTGTCACTGATATCCATATAGCCGGCTAATCCATGCTCACGTTCACTCAGCAGTTTATATCCAAGTATCGTAGAAAAATCATCGGCTGTGATCGGAAACGTGGTATTGATATGCTCCGATAACAAATCGTATACCTTTTCAGGAAGCTGAACCTCCAGATCTGTCAGGGAACCTGATTGAAGCAGTGTGGTGCGAATAGCCAGCGCTGATGAGAGTGAACTCTTCGACGAATCGACATCAGCAAGCTGATCATCCAGATAACGGCTGCCGTTTCGAACCAGTGTGTAGGGGACGATATCTGAACTGCGTTTAATCAATGCCTTCATATAATAAATGCCAAGGATATTATTGGGCTGGGAAATTGTCTCAGATATAGAGTCATCATGAAAATAATGACGGATTGCAGCAGCGCTGGCGGCAGGAAATGTAAGACCATCTTTTAGGGCTTCTTTCAGGGCAGACTGATAATCAGCCGGTTCTTCCAGCAGTACATTAGCGACTTCCCGCAGCTTGGAAATATCCCCGCATTCACTGCCAAAGCAGACTGAGTCGATAATCCCCAGCTTATCTAACAGTGATACTGCACCAAGTGCAAAATATTCTGCGCTTCCAAGTGCATAGTAATGAGGCAGCTCAAAGACAGCATCTGCTCCATACTCCAATGCCATGCGGGTTCTGGTATATTTATCTATCATTGCCGGTTCACCACGCTGGACATAGTCGCCGCTCATCACCACAACGACACGGTCAGCTCCGGTCAGCTTTCTGGCTTCTTCTATATGAAACTGATGTCCGTTATGAAATGGGTTGTACTCTGCGATAATACCGACTGTTTTCATATGCATGTCCTCACAAATCTGATTCATAAATTGGTTACCTCTAGTGTAACACGGCAGAAATAGAAATACCATAGACAAGGAAAAGAATCACGATTATACATATTTGATAAAAATTTAACAAATTTAAGCCGGAATGTACTTAATTTTGCACAAAAAAATGAAAAAAAGCTCTTGTATACAATAAACGCATTGGCTATAATTGAACTATCATATGGATTATGACTGGATTTTGAAGGAGGAGCAATAGAGATGTCATTTATTGATAAGATTAAAGAAAGGGCAAAGCAGGATGTCAAGACCATTGTACTGCCGGAGACAAATGACCGCAGGACATTGATTGCGGCAGCTAAAATCATACAGGAAGGCACGGCAAAGCTGATCATGGTCGGAAAAGAAAAGAAGATCATGGATGGTGCGAAGTGGCTGGAAGTAGATCTGAGTCAGGTCAAGGTAGTGGATCCTGAGAATACGGAGAAGCTGGATGAGTATGTGAACCTGCTGTATGAAACAAGAAAAGAAAAGGGTATGACACCTGAAAAGGCAAGAGAACTGTTACTGAGTGATTATCTGATGTTTGGAGTCATGATGGTAAAGGCAAAGGATGCAGATGGTATGGTAGCAGGTGCGTGTCATGCAACTGCAGATGTACTGAGACCATCGCTGCAGATATTGAAGACCGCTCCGGGAGTGAAGCTGGTATCCGGTTTCTTTATCTTAGATGTGCCTGACTGTGAGTATGGTGCGGACGGTACGTTCCTTTTTGCAGACTGTGGACTGAATCAGGATCCGACAGCAGAGGAGCTTGCAGATATCGCTGATTCGTCAGCCAAGAGCTTTACAACCCTTGTAGGACAGAAACCGATTATTGCTATGCTTTCACACTCATCCAAGGGAAGTGCAAAGCATCCGCTGGTAGATAAGGTCGTAGAGGCAACCAGAATTGCCCATGAAAAATATCCGCAGCTGACGCTGGATGGAGAACTCCAGCCTGATGCAGCACTAGTACCTGCTATTGCACATTCCAAGGCACCGGGAAGTGAAGTGGACGGTAAGGCAAATGTCCTGATATTCCCGAATCTTGACTGTGGAAACATCAGCTACAAGCTCGTACAGAGACTGGGTAAGGCAGAGGCCTATGGCCCGATGCTGCAGGGAATCAGCCGTCCGGTTAATGATCTGTCCCGTGGCTGCTCCGCAGAAGACATCGTAGGCGTCGTAGCCCTAACCGCTGTGCAGGCTCAACTGGTGTGATAAGCAGAGTCTGGGTTTCCTGCAGACTTCGTGACTGCTTGCAGTCTAAGAAGGCTGAAGGGAAGGCAGACGAGCAACACACACGAGGAAATTCGAAGAATTTACGAGTGGGTGGTCTGCTTATCACACCGGCCAGCAGAGTCTGGGTTTCCTGCAGACTTCGTGACTGCTTGCAGTCTAAGAAGGCTGAAGGGAAGGCAGACGAGCAACACACACGAGGAAATTCGAAGAATTTACGAGTGGGTGGTCTGCTTATCACACCGGCCAGCAGAGTCTGGGTTTCCTGCAGACTTCGTGACTGCTTGCAGTCTAAGAAGGCTG
>CAYRJT010000036.1:0-12838 GCA_964424675.1 uncultured Lachnospiraceae bacterium | reverse complement strand
TCAGGATGGCGTTATAAGTCGTCAGTTCGCGAAATTCCTGCTTCATAATATGGGCAGGTTCCTCTAGAAACAGGCCATTTTTCAGAAAAAATGCTGACATAATATTATTTTTGATCTCAGTAGAGGGATCAAGCTTGCCAAGATAATACGGGTTGCCTCCGGTGATTCCGTAAAGCAGAGCCTTGTCTTCGGGAGAGTATTCCGGAAACATGGATGCTGTTTCTTTATAGTCAAGCGGAAGCAGCTTGACAGCGGCGGTATAGAGCCCGTATAGAGGACTGCTTGATGCCATAACCGTATGTTCCATAAAACTGATCGAGGAGTCTGCTAACAGAATCAGCGTGCCGGTATCTGCAAACTGTTCCTCGAATAATCTCTGCAGAGTAAAGAGGATACCCGGACAGGCATGATACAGGTTGGAAAAATCATCAATGACCAGTACGATTCGTTCCTTGTGTGCATATGCACTGATTTCATCAAAAAGCGTATCCCAGTCCGGCATAGCAGGTATATCGTGCATGGCAGGAGAGGTACAGGAATAATAAGCCTTGGAAAAGGAAATCAGGTTTGCCTGACCGGTAGATGCCAGTGCGGAGAAGAAAATGGTCTTCTTGCCCTTGATGACTTCGGCAATCAGAGATGTTTTACCCACATGCTTTTTACCATATAATAATGCACATCCGAAGGAGTTTTGATTCCATATGGAATTCAGTGTATCTAATTCATTTTTTCGACCGATATACATGATAGGACTCCTTTCAAAAACCAAAATAACTATACCATAATATAGTAAGTATACGCGTGGAAGACACGGTTTGTCAATATCAGCTTGTACTTGACATTATTCGTGTAATATCGCATTATAAGAATGTAGATATTTGTCATAAATGGAGATGGACGATGAAGAAGCAGACATTGATTTATACATTGGCAATTGCCATATTGGATGCAGTTGTATTCTTATCCTATTTATATGGAAGGATCACAGGCTTTGCATCATTATCATTTGCAGTGGCGCTGTTTCTTCCTTTTGTAGCATATATGTTTCTGGAGATTCAACTCTGCAGCAGATTTGGCGTTAAGATACCGTTTTTTTCCATGGCAGTGATCGGTATTTCTTTTTTATCAATGCTGCTGATGCTGTTTTTGGTGGCAATGTTCACACGAAGCTTTTATATCCTGGAGGGGATCGGCAGAATGGGACTGTTCCTCCTGTATGCCTATGGATGTATGATTGGACTGCGTTTGCTCTGGCAATGTATACAGCAGATCCGAACCCGGTTCTGAGCAGATACAGGATGATTTGAAAGTGAGGAACTGCGTATGGGTACATACAATGTCTGTTATGATGTAGTGGCACTGGTTTTGCTGGTAGTGATCATTCTTTTGTATTTAATGAAGCGGGGAATACCGAACTACCAGAACCGTCTGTTTTTATTGCTGATATTCTGTGCACTTGCTGCGACTGTTTTTGATATTGTGGATGTACTGTTTATCAATGCAGGCTCCGCGCTTCCAAACTGGATGAAATATATTTCCTCCGGAGGATGCTTTGTTTTGCAGATGCTTGAGGCACTGCTGGTCTTTTACTATGTTCTTGGTATTACGACGACATGGAGAGAAACAAGGCTGTCTTTAAAAGCGGCGACGATTATTCCGTATATTATTGCACTGTTTTTGACAGTGACATCTTATTACACACATCTGATTTACTACTATGATGAACAGGGAAACTATATTCGCGGTGAGGGCAGATTCATCACGATCGCACTTGGTATTTTCTATTTATTTCTGGCAGCAGGGCGTATCTGGCTGCTAAAAAAATCCTTTACAAAAGAAACCAGAATTACATTATGGATTATTACGATGATTGGAACAACGGGCGTGGTCATTCAGTCGCTGATGCCGCATATGATTACGCAGATGTTCGGAACTACGCTTTGCCTGTTGATTGCATTTTTTACACTGCAGAATCCATTTCTCGCGATAGATGGTGATCTGCGTGTTTATAACAGGAGTATCTTCATCACGATGACATCCTATGATTTTGCGGCCAAAAAGAAGTTCTCTGTCCTTGTCCTCATGCTGGATGACATCTCTTTTTTACAGAGAAATCTGGGTATTGAGCATGTCCGTGAGATGCAGCGCTCTGTAATAGAAGAACTACGCAAGGTAGAGAAGGGAGCATTGATCTTTCATATTAGTGACTCTTGCTTCTGTATGGTGTTCAATCAGCTGTACAGCCAACAGATTGACAGCATCATGGAACGGATTGCCGGCAAATTTGACAGTCCATGGATGATTCATGATATTTCAACATTGTTGTCAGCACATTTGTGCAGGATCGAGTGTCCGGAGGATGCGGCTAATGTAAAGGAAATACTGGATGTGGTTTCTTATCTGGGGGCAGAAACGCTGGGGGGTCAAATCGTTTCTGTCAAAGATCTGAATATCAGGGAGAGAAACCAGCATAAACAGCGGGAACAGCTGATTCGCGATGCAGTGGAGTATTCAAAGTTTGATGTCTGTTATCGCAAAATCTATTCCATTGCACAGAAAAAGACAATTGGTGCAGAGATTGCATTGTGTGTAATCGGCGAGGACGGACTGATTTATTCAAGTGAATGTAAGGACTTGCTTGAGAAAACAGGTCTGAGTTTTCGTGTAGGCATCTATCTGTTTCGAAAGGCATGTGATTATCTGGTTTCCATGCGAAAAGCAGGACAGGAGATCGTGAGTGTAGAGGTAGGCATTTCTATCTTTATGTGCATGCATCAGAGATTTCTGGATGAGATCATCTGGCTGATGAAGGAATACAGGATCAATCCGGGCTCAATCAGACTCAAGATCACGGAAAGTGAAGCACTGGATTCTTCACGTCAGCTGCAGGAGATGATGAAGAAGTTTTCGGATGCAGGAATCTGGTTTGCACTAGACGGATATGGTGTGGGTTATACAAATATTTCATATATTTATGAACTGCCTTTTTCACATGTGGAGATGAGCCGTGAGGTGTTTGCAGCGGCACTGACGGATGAGCAGGCAATGAGTATTCTGAAAAATACGATTAACATGCTGCATGAACTGGATATGCAGGTCGTGATCCGTGGTATCAACCCGGGAAAGGAACAGGATGTCCTGCAGCAGATACAGTGTGATTATACGATCGGTTCCTATCAGCAGCTGTAGTATGATACAGGAAGGGGGATGAAAAATGGTCTATGAAGTCAGTTTTGACATTGCAGCAATCTTGATTTTTATCATACTGATTATTCTTTTCTATGGAAAGAAAAAATCTCCATACAGATATAATACTGTATTTGGCATACTGCTGGCAGTGAGTCTGCTAACAGCAGTGTTTGATCTGATTGGTGCCTACATGATCTCCTATCCATCTCTCTTTCCACAGTGGCTGTCCTACATTGTGAATTGTATTTATTTACTTGCACAGAATACGGCGACTCCGATTTATGCCTATTATGTTATTCTGCTGACCAGCGCAGGCAGAAGAACCGGATGGAAGAAGGGACTGCTGCTGTTGATTCCTTATTGGGTGGAATTATTGCTGATTCTGACGACTCCTTTTACAGGTCTGATTTTCTATTATGATCAGAGTGGCCATTATCAACATGGCTCTATGTTTGTTCTGCTCTATCTATTGGTCGTTTACTATTTTATGTTAGGTGCTTATTTCCTGATCAAATATAACAGGGGACTGACATTTGATAAGCAGCTTGCTCTATTTTCATTTCTTCCTGTTAATGGTGCAGGAATGCTGATTCAGATGAGTTTTCCACAGTATCTGCTAAATCCGTTTTGTATGACGATCAGTATGACTTTGCTGCTGTTCAGTGTACAGAATGCGGAGGAAATCCTGGACAATGCGTCCGGTGCATTTGACGAGAGGACATTTGGAACGACATTGGAAAATGAACTCCTGATGAAACAGAAATTCTGGCTGATGGCTGTCGATATCATGAATTATGAGCTTGTAGAGAAAAGCATAGGTGCAGACAGGATAGAGGAAATCCTGAAGAAGACAGTGAAGTATCTGAATCAGATCAATCGGAAAGCAATTGTAGGGCGAATGGGTGACCAGCTGTTTGGAGTGAAACTGCCCAATATGTCATATGGTGAAATGGAGAAATTGACAGAGGAAGTACAGGAACGGCTCACGAAGCCGTTTGAGGATATCCAGAGAGATGCCTGTTTCCAGACAAGGCTAATCTGCATTGCCTGCCCGCATGAAGCAAAGACACTGGAACAGGTGGCAGATATTATCAGCCATATTGAGGAAAAGAATGACGAGAGCTCTGTTGTTTTTGCAGCTGATATTGATCAGATGGAAAGAAACAGGAACTTTGAGATCCGGCGTGCTATCCGGACTGCAATTGACGGGCATGGCTTTGAAATGTACTATCAGCCGATCTACTCCGCTAAGGAGCAGAGGGTGGTATCTGCAGAGGCGCTGATTCGTCTGAATGATCAGAAACTGGGATTTATCTCACCGGAAATATTTATTCCGATTGCTGAAAAGGGTGGGTATATACTGGAGATTGGAAATTTTGTATTTGAATCCGTATGCCGGTTCTTTCAGGAGAACAGGCTGGCAGAGTACGGAATTCATTATATAGAAGTCAATCTGTCTGTAGTGGAGTGTATGCAGCATGATCTGGCAAAGCGGCTGTTTGATATTACACGCAGGCATGGATTGTCACCGGAGTATCTGAACCTGGAAATCACAGAGACGGCAACTGCCGGTTCTATTGAGAGACTGCGTCATATCATGCAGAGACTGACTGAGGACGGTTTTGTATTTTCAATGGATGACTATGGGACAGGATACTCCAATATCCAGTCAGTCTATGATCTGCCATTTGAGTACATCAAAATAGATAAGAGTATTTTGTGGACATCCATGGAAAATGAAAAGGCATATACGGTTTTAAAAAATACATTCCTGCTGGCAAAGGAGCTGGGTAAGAAGGTCATTATGGAGGGCGTGGAAACGGAAGAACATATTCGCAGACTGACGGAGCTTGGGTGTGATTATTTTCAGGGTTATTATTTTTCAAAGCCGATTCCGGGAGATCAGTTCATGCAGTATCTGAAAGAACACTAAAATAATGGTTGACAAACAAATACTTCGGTGCTAGAATTAAATTACTTCGAGAGAAGAGGTAATGAATGAGGAGAATGAATGGAACAGATTGGTGAAAGCTTTGAACAGCAAATATATCAATATATTGACCGGATCAAGGACCTGTTGTCACCGGAGATCTGGCAGAATATTCTGCTGGACTGTTCTAAGAACGAGATCTTGATCCTGTGGCTGCTGTACAGGCAGGAAGAGGTCAACATGACGCAGATTGCAGATTATATCCATGTACCTCTCAATACAGCGACTGGAGTTATCGCCAGAATGGAAAAGAAGGAGCTTGTCATCAGAAACCGCAGTGCAGAGGATAAGCGGATCGTAACGATCCGAATGGGTTCGCTGGGTATGAAGCAAATGAAGGCAATCTCCGGAGAGTTTCTGTATTACGGACAGTTAGTGATGCAGGAATTTAGTACAGATGAAATACAGCTGCTGATGAAGTTCTTTGATACAGTGACCAGAGTACTGTCACAGGAACGAAAAAGAGAAACAGAAGGAAAGAAGCTTAAGAAAATTATGATTGAGTAGTAACGGTATGCTGCCGGCAGTCAGGCGTATGCCGAATCTTTTTCACTAATACTTCGGAAATCGAAATATTCAAGAGCAGAAATAAAAATCGATCACAGGTAAGGAGGAGACAAACATATGAAAGGAAGAATCATTATATTTACAGGCAAGGGCGGGGTAGGAAAGACCAGTACGGCAGCAGCTCATGCATTAAAATCAGCAGGCGAGGGAAAGCAGACGTTACTGGTCTCGACTGATATGGCACATAATCTGAGTGATCTTTTTGAGCAGAAGCTTGGAAATGCACCGGTGGAGATTCAGGAGCATCTGGAGGTCTATGAAATCGATCCGGCATACGTCATGGAACATGATTTTGCCAATATCATGGCAAGCATCACCAAAATGCTGCCTGCAGAAATGAATGCCTCCGGAGCTGAGGAATATGGGATGTTCCCAGGCATGGAGGAGCTGTTTTCTCTTTTGTATATAGCAAAAATGTATGAGACCGGACGCTATGACAGGATCATCGTGGACTGTGCACCGACCGGAGAAACGCTGTCTCTGCTGAAATTCCCGGAGCTGCTGTCATGGTATATGGAGAAGCTGTTCCCGATTGGCAAGGTGGCAGTCAGGGTACTGGCTCCGATAGCAAAACAATTCTATCAAATGGAACTGCCGGACAGGACAGCCATGAATGACATACAGAAGCTGTATGTACAGTTGATCGGTTTGCAGGAGCTGCTGAAAAATCGTGAAATTACAAGTGTGAGGCTCGTAACGGTGCCTGAGAAAATGATTGTGGAAGAAACAAAGCGCAATTACATGTATATGAACCTTTATGATTTTAATGTGGATGGTCTCTACATCAACCGGGTGCTTCCACAGGAGGCTGATAATCCGTTTTTTGATGAGTGGAAGGAAATCCAGAAAAAGTACGTGGAGGAGCTGAAGGAAAACTTCTCTGTACTGCCGATCTGCTATATTCCGTGGTATGGCGAGGAGGTTCAGGGAGTCGGTGCTGTCGAGCGTATCTCAAGAGAATGTCTCACAGCAGGAGACCTGTTCGAGCCAAAGACCATCACGGAGAGAGAGACCTATGAAAAAAATGAGAAGGGATATCTGCTCCGTGTGGCAATACCTGGAGCGGATAAGAACGAAGTGGAGTTATTCCAGTCAGGAACAGATGTCGTTCTGAAGCTGGGAAATTTCAAACGGAATATTCCGCTGCCGAATGTCCTGAGAACCTATGAGATTACCGGCGCAAAGATGAAGGATGGAAGACTGGGGATACAGTTTGAAGGGAAGGAGCAATGACTATGAATACAGATACGATCGGAAGAATGATGGAGGCCAGAAAGTATCAGATGATGGCAATCAAGGCTTTATTTCCGGAGGGAAAGCAGGAGCATATAGACAATATAGAACGGGAACTGAAGGCGATGTTTTCGGAGAGCATGATGGACTGTATGACAAAATTCATGGGTGCGGCCAGTGATATCAGGGCATATGGAAGTGCAGGAGAGTCTGGCGGTACAGGAGACTCAGGCCGTGCAGGTGTAAAAAAGGAAAAAGTACACAAGGTGACAATTGATTGAGCAAAGGAGAGATGATAGATGAGAGTCATATTATATACAGGAAAAGGCGGAGTGGGAAAGACAAGCATTGCGGCAGTCAGCGCCTGCAGAATGGCAATGGATGGTAAGAGGGTACTGGTCATGAGTACAGATGCGGCACATAGTCTGGGCGATTCTTTTGACATCAGGCTGTCAAGGGAGCCACAGACTGTAGTATCCTACCAGGATCAGGGCAGTGTGGATGCCATGGAAATTGATACCGTCTATGAAAGTGAGCAGACCTGGAAAAATATGCAGGACTATATGAAGAGAATGCTGACCTCAAGAGGAGAGGGCGGCATAGAGGCAGAGGAACTGCTGGTATTTCCGGGGATGGAGGAACTGTTTTCTTTATTTAAGATACTGGATTTCTATCATAGTGATACTTACGATGCACTAGTCGTTGACTGTGCTCCGACAGGTGAGACACTGTCACTGCTAAAGTATCCTGAGATGCTGTCTGATTTCATGGAGAAGGTGCTGCCGATCAAGCGTAAGGGTGTCAAGGTCGCCGGACCGGCAGTGGAAAAATTGACCAAAATCCCGATGCCGGATGACAGCTTTTTTAATGATCTGGAACGTGTGATGGATAAAATGGAAGAGCTGCAGAAGCTGTTGCTGGACAAGAAAACTGTCAGTCTGCGTATCGTGACAACACCTGAGAAGATCGTCATCAAGGAGGCAAAAAGGAACTTTACCTGTCTCCATCTGTATAACTATAATGTGGATGCAATCATGGTCAATCGTATTTACCCGGAGAAAGCTATGGAGGGCTATTTCAGCAAATGGATTGAGATGCAGAGAGAGGGACTTCTGGAGATACAGGAGAGCTTTTCAGAGGTTCCCAAGTTCTATCTGGAACTGCAGGACAGAGAGCTGCGAACCGTACCTGTATTAGAGAAGATAGCCAGATCACTTTATGGAGAGACTGATCCGGTCAATGTGTTGTTTCAGCATGATATCTTTTCATTGTCGGAGGATGGAGCTACCAGCATTTTGAAGATTTATCTGCCGTTTGCCGAGAAGGATGAACTGGATCTGCGGCAAAATGATACAGAGCTGCTGATCGGTGTCAAGAATGAACGGCGTTCTTATCCGTTGGCAAAGCATCTGCAGGAGAAGGAGATCATCGGAGCTGCATTTGAGGATGGATATCTGAATGTAAGGTTTCAGTCATTCAGATAGTACTGAATCCCATAGTGATGCATATGATGATATATAAGTATGTGACAGAAAAGGAAATTGACTATGGCGGATATGAATCGTGATATGCTTGAATCTGAAGGAGATTTTTGCAGCGTACATCTGGATGGACACAGACCTGACAACAAATGCATGAAAACAGGAAGCAGATTTGTGGATGTCAAGGTTCCTGTTTCTCTAAAGAGTAAGCCCAGCATCGGCAGAGTAGAGGTGGAATGCTGCGGTGAACCTACTGTACAGTGCGTGGATGAAGAATGCTGTGAAGCAAGTGAAGTACTGATCACACAGAAAATTTGTGTGAAGCTTCCTATCATGTATGAAGTGACAGCTTCTATGGGTGAGAGCTGCATTACCTGCGAAGACTGTCATGGGAACTGCTGAAGCAGGCATAGAAAGAATGGAACAGATACTCATATGGGTGTCTGTTCCTACTTTTTTGCTGGCATGATATGTCGAGGCTTTTGTTTGCTTGAGACTTTTGTTTGCTTGAGGTTATCCACCAAATAACATGTTTGGACAAGGAAGCTTGGTTTTTACTTATAACACATCCAAAATACAATGGTTTCAACTAATCAAAGCATGTTTTTGGACAATTGACCTGCTGGAATAGTGACTGGAATCCAGAATCATGCATACTTGATGTAGATATTGGAATTGACAGTGGATTTGCAGTAAACTCTTATCCAATCGAGCAAACTTTACACTGCGGGATCTCATGGATTGGATTGGTTGCTGCGTTTCTGAGCTTACACTTGTCCAAAATTAGATCATTGTGATGAAATGATGAAGCAGAAGCAAGTAAGGGTATCGGTTCCGGCAATAGGAAGGTCCCTGCCATATATGAATAAAATGTTGACAGGAAAAATTAGTTGTGATATATATTAAATATACTTTAAAAAGTATCTTAAAAATATAGTAAAAGAAGAGTAAAAAAGAAAAGTAAGAAAGAAGAGTAAGAAGGCAGAGCAAGAAAGAAGAGTAAAAAAGCAAACTTAGGAACTAACATAAATGTGAACAAGAAGATCAATAAGTAAAAGAAAAAAATAAACGGGAAATAAACAGGAAAACAAGCAGAAAAGAGAACAGGAAGATGATCAGAAATCTGCTCAGAGTGGAAAGTCCACAGGGAATTGCACAGTTGGCAGAGAATGCCTCACTGAGTTATCCGACAGTGGCAGGCCTGCTCAAGGAACTGGTAAATCGCGGAGAGGTATCGCAGACATCGGATACAGAGAGCTGTGGAGGAAGACCGGGGATACGCTTCGAGCTGAACGCTTCCTATCAGTATGCTCTGATCCTTTATTTTAAGGATCGTACGCTACAGGCTGTTATCTATAATGCATCCGGTCATCAGGTGGAAAAAGATCAGATGGAAGCCGATGAGGATATCACAATCAGCAGGATTGTCAGGTTTGTGAAGACCATCAAGGTACGATATGAGGCGATATCAGCCATCGCATTCGGAGTACCGGGTGTGGTGCATGAAAGAGAGATTACCTATTTGCCTGCATTTCCAAAGCTGGAGGGTAAGGAGCTATATCGGCGGCTCAGCTACGAACTGAACGTAGATGTATTCTTGGAAAATGATTTAAATGCGGTAGCATTGACCGAAATCGGGAAATGGAGTGATTTTGCCCACATAGCCTATGTGAATGGGTGTATCGGAACCGGAATCGTGATGAATGGAGAGGTCATGAAGGGCAGCCATGGAAATGCCGGAGAGCTGGAATATCTGTGCGAGGATATGAGCAGACCAGCAGAGGCACTGGCTTCCTGTATTCTGGCACTTGTATGTGTATTGGATGTTCCTGATGTCCTGATTTCGGGAAATGAATGTACGGAACAGACTGTGAAAGACGTTGAGACAATCCTGATGAAGAAAATTCCGAAACAGAGAATTCCACAGATTACGATGGTGGGGAAAATCAACGAGCTTTATGAGTATGGATTATGGAAACGTATCTTGATCCGATGGTCTGAGACAGAGCAGGCAGAGTAAATTTGGTAAGATAACAGTAAAAAAATATGACAAAAGTAAATGTCAATCAAAAGCAAGACTGTAAGCAAAAAAATGTGAAAGAAGCAAATACTATGAAAACAAGTAAAAATACGGAATTAAAAACACGATTACAGCAAATATTTTATATCGCATTGCCACTGATCATACAGGGGCTGGTGTTTCAGCTGCAGTCGCTGACAGATAAGGCGTTTTTGGGACATCTGGACACCAAGTATGTATCAGCAGCCGGCGCCGCACAGATGCCTTATGTGGCAACTGTAGACAGTGTCATGGCAATCGGCATGGGACTGATTATCATTGTAGCCAAGCTCTATGGGGCAGGTGAACATTTTAAAATCCAGAAGTATGTTGAGAGTACAGCTTTTTATCATACACTTCTTGGAGTGGTGCTGTTCCTGATCTGGCAGTTCGGAGCAGAATCAATCCTGACATTTTTCAAGGTCGATCAGGCAATTATCAAGTATAGCCTGCAGTATGTACGGATCTGCACGGTTTATCTGATTTTTATCGGGATAGACTGTGCTCTGCAGGGAATGCTGCAGGGAATGGGACAGACAAAGCCGATTATGTATGCAGGTATTATCAAGGTCATCTTAAACATTATCATTTCGTGGATCCTGATCTTTGGAAAATTCGGCTGCCCTGCACTCAATGTAGCAGGCGCGGCAATCGGGACGCTGGCAGCGAACCTGCTGTCCTTTGTATTTATTTTATTCTATTGCATGGTGCTGAAACGGGAACAATTCAGACTGCATACCTTTGACCGGGGCTGGTTGAATGTTGCGCCTTACCGTCAGGTCATCGCACTGGGTGTTCCGGTTGGCCTGGAATTCCTTTTGTGGCATTTTTCAAACCTGATCCTGATTCGGTTTATCAATGGCTTCAGCTATCAGGATATGGCAATCTATTCTCTGACCTTTGGATTTCAGTGTATCATATTTGTGATTTTCTCTGGAACCTCTAAGGCTACCCTGACTCTGATCGGGCAGAATATCGGAGCAGGACATTCAGAAAATGCAGATCAGTTCTTTTATACGACCATTATCTTGAACTTTTTGATCGTTGCAGCAGCTGCTGCTCTATTCTTCAGTGTTCCGGGTCAGCTGCTTCGCATCTTTTCTAATGATACGGCGTTGATCACACAGGCCGTTCCATATCTGGGCATGATCGGTGTGATTATGTTTCCACAGAGCATGAACGTTATTTGTGGAAATGCCATACGTGCGCATGATGACACGAGATGGATGCTGCTGTCACAGGTTCTGGGCTCAACACTTGTCATCAGTATATCATGGTTTATGGTAGACAGGCTCCATATGGGCATGATGGCGATTTATATCACATTATTTATGGATGAAACAATCCGGGGAGGCATCAACTTCCTATATTATAAAAAAAGGTACGGTAATCATAAGAGTGCAAAAATAGTCGAGATGCCGGCAGGCAGTTTGCAGTAAGATACCTCTTGTCAAACAAAGAACAGGAGGAAAAGAATATGGAAGTCATCAAGGTAGAAAAACTTTCAAAGTCTTACCACGGCAAAAAAGTGCTGTCTGATCTGAATCTGTCGATTCAGTCCGGTACAGTGTTTGGACTGCTGGGCGCAAATGGTGCGGGTAAGAGCACGAGCATCGAGTGTATGCTCGGAACAAAAAAGGCAGATGCAGGAACGGCGGTGCTCCTCGGAATGGATCCTGTCGCAAAGCGAAAGCAGTTATTTGAACGGGTGGGAGTGCAGTTTCAGGAGGCACACTATCAGAATGAAATTAAGGTAAATGAATTATGCGAGGAAATAGCCTCACTTTATCACACACCGGCAGACTGGAAGCAGCTGCTGACAGAGTTCGGAATTGATGATAAGGAAAAAAATGCTGTCAAGGAGTTGTCCGGTGGAGAACGTCAACGGCTGTTCATCGTACTGGCTCTGATTCCGAGTCCGCAGCTGGTATTTCTGGATGAGCTGACAACCGGACTGGATGCGAGAGCAAGACGAGACGTCTGGAAAATTCTCGAGCAGTTAAAAAAGAGGGGACTGACTATTTTCCTGACTTCTCATTTTATGGATGAGGTAGAGGCTCTATGCGACGAGATCTGTATCCTGAAGCACGGAGAGACGATTTTTCACGGAACGGTGGAGCAGGCAATTGCAGCAAGTCCCTACGATAAATTCGAGGATACATACCTGTGGTTTACGGATGAGGAGGAAATTGCAGATGAAAACCTTTAGAACGATGTTAAAAATCGAGGGCAGACTGTCCCTTCGAGACATGAATATGCCGATATTTGCAATCGCGATGCCCTTGATTGTTTTGGTGATTTTAGGTATGATATATGGTA
>CAYRJT010000035.1:0-13064 GCA_964424675.1 uncultured Lachnospiraceae bacterium | reverse complement strand
TTTCTACTTCGTGTGAATAAATCATGTGAAAACTCCTTTCAATCACTTATATTTTTATTTCATTCATAAAACATTTTTACCATCTGTTATTGTCTCATAATCCTGTCGAAAAATCCAGTCGTTTTTTGTATTTTTTGCGATTCATGAGGTCTGAGTATCCTCTGTATAGATTGTATAGCCGTTCTTACCATTGTTTTTTGTCGTATAAAGCGCCTTATCCGCTATATCAAACAACTCCTGATATTCCATAAAAGGAGATTTGCATACTGCAATACCGATACTGGCCGTCACATTGATATCACCGTCTACACAAGGATAGGATTTCTGAATCATACGGCATAGCTTTCCTGCCAGAATTCCTGCATTTCTGATATCCTCAATGTCATACATGAAAATAATGAACTCATCGCCGCCAAAACGTCCTACAATATCTCTTCCTTTAAACATGTTTTTCAGCTTCTCTGCTGTCTCACTCAGCACAAGATCGCCATACGCATGCCCAAGATGATCGTTAATGGCTTTGAAATTATCCAGATCCAGTTCCATAAATGCATGTATTCTGCTGGAATTCTCTTTTTGTTCTTCCTTTAACGACTGCATAATCAGCTGTTCTGTAGCTCCACGATTGAATACACCGGTCAGTAGATCGATTTCTGCCTTTACCTCTAACTCCAATTCTTTTAATTTGGCACTGTGTATATCCGTAATCCTGCCTACCACTCTCGTGACATAACCTTCATTTCCCATAATACTTGAAATAACCAGCCTGTACCATCTGTACTCATCATCAAACAGCTTAATACGAATATCAACAGAATCACGCTTCGGGGATTTCAGTACATCCTTCATGATCTCATGCAGCTTCTCTTTATCCTCAAAATAGATATTATCAAACTCACCGCGTTCCATATAGTTTTGTCGCACAATATCATGCTGATAACCTGAGTCATGTGCAGTCTTAAAAATCAGCGCATCCGTCTTCGCGTTGTAGTCCAGAATATGCTCCCCCTCGACCTCGGATAACAGACTCATCCGCTCTGCCTGCTGAGACCATTCCTCTTCCATGTTCTTACGTTCTGTGGCATCCAGCATCATAGCTGCGCATACACTTCGATCTGCATCTCGTGAGAACAGATTGGCACGTACCTGCAGCCATCGTATTCCGCCGTCCTTTGTAACCGTCCTGAATTCCACCTCGACCGAACCATCGTCCTTGAGCACATCTGTAATTGCCTGATCTACAATCGTTCTGTCCTCGACGACTATATTCGCCATCATATTTTTAAAAAGTATCTCAGCTTCTTTTTTATTGTAGCCAAGCATCCTGTAAAATCCATCATTGATATACAACGGCTTCACAACACGATCTTCTGCACGTATCTCCAGAATCAAAATGCCGCCGATGAGATTGTCTATGACTGTTTCAATTGAACCGAATACATCCTGCCCCGTATTGCTACTTCCCATGTGTGTCCTCCTCTTTTATCTCTTACCTGCAACTTCTCCTTGCTTTTTATAGATACTGTTTGCAGGGATAAATCCACGTACCATTGATGTCGGATAAATATTGGTATGTCTGCCGATCACCGTTCCGGGATTTAGAACAGAGTTACATCCGACTTCAACCTCATCTCCCAGCATGGCTCCGAACTTCTTCAGTCCGGTCTCTATATTTTCTTCACTGCTCTTTACGACGACTAATGTTTTATCTGATTTTACATTTGATGTAATAGATCCGGCTCCCATATGTGATTTGTAACCAAGTACAGAATCACCGACATAATTATAATGAGGAACCTGTACCTTGTTGAACAGTACCACATTCTTTAATTCTGTTGAATTTCCTACCACTGCGCCCTCTCCTACGATTGCATTGCCTCTGATAAATGCACAGTGGCGCACCTCTGCATCCCTGCCGATGATTGCCGGCCCATTGATATTGGCTGTCGGCGCTACCTTGGCACTCTTTGCAATCCATACATTCTCACTGACCTCATCATACTCATCCTTCGGCAGCTTTGCTCCGAGTTCCTTAATGAATGCGCTGATTTTAGGCAATGCCTCCCACGGATATGTCAGACCCTCAAACAGATCTGCTGCAATCGTCTCATTCAGATTGTATAAATTTTTGATTTTCATTTCTTCCATCATCATCGATCTCCTGTCTATTTTGTATTGGTTTTATAAAACTGCTTTGCTTTCATGAACTGTCCGCGCAGTGCTGACTGGTTATTCAATCCGCGTACTGCATTCGTTCTTCTGGACACATAATCATTCAGTTTATTCATGTACTCGTCTGCCGTAATCTCACCCTCAGCAACCCCTGTCAGTCCCTTCTCCCAGCTGGCTGTCAGCTTGGGATCCAGTAACGGTCTGATGGATGCATCTACCACATCATAAATCATCTCGCCCATCAGTGCCGGTGTAATCACCTGCGTCTTTTTGTTCAGATTCAGATATTTGTTGCCGACCAGTTTTTTCAGGATTTCGGCTCTGGTTGCAGATGTTCCGATACCGCTTCCTTTTATTTGTGCACGCAGCTCCTCATCCTCGATCAGCTGTCCCGCATTTTCCATCGCCAGAATCATGGAACCGGATGTATATCGTTTCGGCGGTGATGTCTCACCTTCCTTGACTGACAACTGTCCGACCTGCAGTGAATCACCCTTTTTCAGTGTCTGCAGAGCTGTCAGAAAATTGACATCACATTGGTTTTCGTCTTCGTTTCCATCCTCTGTGGGATTGTCCTCTGCTGCTTCCTGTTCCGCCTTCTTTTTTGTAAAGGAAAATGTGGTCACCTGCAGATAACCTTCCTCCAACAGCACCTTAAAATTAGCCTGAAATGTTTCAATGCCTATCTTTGCCGTGATCCCGGTCTTCTGATAAACAGCAGCAGGATAAAAGATACTCAGGAATCTTCTGGCGATCACCTCATAAACCTTATTCGACAGCTCTGACAGACTTCTCAGTCCTTCTAGGCCCTGTCCGGTCGGTACGATGGCATAGTGATCCGTGATCTGCTTGTCATTGACATATCTGGTCTTTGCTATGTCCTTATAAGAGCCCTTTTCCAGTATTTCCGCTGCAAATAATGAAACATGACCATAATTTTTCAAGCCTGAGATATTCTTGTGAATCTCCTTTGCTACAGCAGTTGATAATACTCTGGCATCTGTTCTCGGATAAGTAACCGCTTTTCTTTCATACAATTCTTGAACAATACGTAATGTTTCATCCGGGCTGATCTTGAAGAACTTGGAACAGTCATTCTGCAGTTCAGCCAGATTATACAGCAGCGGCGCATTTTTATTTTCTTTTTTCTTTTCCAGAGACGCTATGACTGCCTCAAAAGGCTGTATGCCCTTCAGGTTTTCAATCAGTACCTCTGCATCCTTCTGTTCTTGAAAGCCGTTTTCTTTATAAAGCAAAGGAGACTGGTAATATGCGGATCCCTCTATTGCCTTCCATTCTGCATTAAAACCGTTTCCACCTGCAGACAACTTCAGGTTTGCAATCACTCTGTAAAACGGAGTCTTGACAAATTCCCTGATCTCACGTTCTCTTTTTACAACCATTCCGAGTACGCAGGTCATGACACGTCCAACAGATACAACCGCATATTTCATCTGCAGAAAATTGGAGATAGAATCACCATATTTCAGAGTCAGAGCACGTGAAAAATTGATGCCCATCAGATAGTCTTCTTTTGCGCGAAGATAGGCAGCTTCTGAAAGGTTATCATAGGCTGACAGATCCTTGGCTTCCTTGATTCCCCGTACAATTTCTTCTTCAGTCTGTGAGTCAATCCATACTCTGCGTCTTGTTTTCCCTGTCACATTTGCCTGTTGTTCTACCAGTCTGTATATGTACTCTCCCTCACGTCCGGAGTCAGTACATACATAAATGGTGTCCACATCTTCCCGATTCAGGAGTCCGCTTACGATCTGATACTGCTTTGCAGCTGACGGAATCACCTCATACAGGTATTCCTGCGGCAAAAACGGAAGTGTTGTAAAGCTCCACTTCTTATATTTAGGATCGTATGCATCCGGATAGCTCATGGTCACCAGATGTCCTACACACCAGGTTACAATCGTATTTTCTGATTCCAGATATCCATCGTATTTTTTTGTATTTAATTTCAAAGCATTGGCAAATTCTCTGGCCACGCTTGGTTTTTCCGCTATAAAAACAGTTTTGCCCATACCTTATAATACCTTGTCGAGAAAGCTCTGCAGACGTTCGCTCTGCGGATGCTCAAAGAAATCTGTCGGGTTATTTTCTTCCATGACCACACCATCTGCCATGAACATCACTCTATTTGCCACTTCTCTGGCAAAGCTCATCTCATGTGTAACGACAATCATCGTCATCTTGACCTGTGCCAGGTCACGCATGACATTCAGTACCTCTCCGACCATTTCCGGATCCAGTGCTGATGTCGGTTCATCAAACAGCATCACATCAGGATTCATACACAGTGAACGAACAATTGCAATACGTTGCTTTTGTCCGCCTGAGAGCTGACTCGGATAGGCACCGGATCTGTCTGACAGTCCGACGCGTTCCAATAGCTGCATAGCCTGTTGTTCAGCCTCTTCTTTTGTCTTATGCTGCAGCTTGATTGGGGCTATGGTCAGATTTTTCATAACCGTCATATGCGGGAACAAATTAAACTGCTGGAAAACCATTCCCATCTTCTGGCGCTGCGCATCAATATTGCTCTTGGGATTGCAGATATCCACACCCTCAAACATGATACTGCCTCCGGTCGGCATCTCCAGACGGTTCAGGCAGCGTAAAAACGTGCTCTTTCCTGATCCGGACGGACCGACAATAAATGCCACATCTCCTTTATGGAAATCTGTTGTAATCCCGTTCAACGCATGAATCCCGCTAAAACTTTTCTTTAAATCCCGAACTTCTATCAGAGGTTTCTGATTATAATCATCAGTGATCACTGTTACGAAGCCTCCTCTCTAAGTTCTTTACAAGCTTGTCAAAGATCATGACCAGTACAAGATAAATGACAGCGACTGCCATCAAAGGCATAAAAGCATTATAAGTACGGCTTCTGATGATATCCGCACCCTTTGTCAGATCCTGTAGTGCAATATAGCCGGCTACAGAGGTCTCCTTCAGTAATACAATGAACTCATTTCCCAGTGCAGGCAGTATATTTTTAAATGCCTGCGGCAGGATAAAGTGAATCATAGTCTGTACATAGCTGAAGCCAAGGCTTCTGCCGGCTTCAAACTGTCCGTTATCAATTGACATGATTCCGCTTCGTATAATTTCAGCAACGTAAGCACCGGAATTGATTCCGAATGCTATGACGGCTACAAATACTTTGTTCACATCCACTGATGCAAATATGACAAAGTAAGTAATCAGAAGCTGCAGAACAACTGGTGTTCCTCTGATAACGGTCAGATAAATATTACAAATGATATTCAATATCAGTCCTTTTCCTGTTTTATCATAAGTGGAACGAACCATAGCTACAATGAAACCAAGGATAATACCAATGATAACAGAAAAAAATGTAATCATCAGAGTGACACCCAGACCATTCAGTATATATTCATATCTGTTATCCTCTATGAAATTTTGATAAAAGTTGTCTGCAAAGCTTCCCATAATTTTTCCTATTCTGCTGTGATATATTTGTCTTTGATTTCCTGCAGTTTGCCTGATGCCTCAAGCTTGGCAAGAGCCTCATTGATCTTTGTCAGCAGTTCTTCATTGTCCTTTGCAATCGCAATTGCATAGTCCTCAACTGTAAATTCTTCATCTACGATAGCAAGCCCTTCATTCTGTGATACAAAAACCTTTGCCGGTTCTCTGTCAATAATAACAGCATCTATTTTATCCTGTAATAAAGCCTGTACAGCCTCAAAGCCCTTGTTGTAACGCTCAATCGTTGCATCGGCGATGTCTCCTGCATAAATATCGCCTGTTGTTCCAAGCTGAACACCAATCTTCTTTCCTGTCAGATCATCCGGGGTTGCCACAGAACTGCCTTCTTTTATAATAATGACCTGAGCAGCCTCCGTATAAGGGGTAGAGAAATTAACATTCTTCAGACGATCCTCATTCACTGTCATACCTGCTACGCCAATATCCGCCTTGCCTGACTGTACTGCTGCGATGATGGAGTCAAATGCCATATCCTCGATCTTGAGTTCCATCCCAAGTTCCTCTGCCACCGCAGCTGCCATCTCCGCATCAATTCCGACTACCTGATCACCCTCATAGAATTCATACGGTGGAAACTCTGCATTTGTTGCCATAACCAGTGTCTTGTCATTGCTTCCTTTGCTGCCACATGCTGCAAGTCCCATTGCGCATACTGCAACCATCACTACTGCTAAAAATCTTTTCATAACTCTTTCCTCCTGGAATAAATTTATAATTGAGAAATATCTATTAAAATGATATTTTTCTTCACTTTTGCTTCCAGATTTAACTTCTCGTCAAATCCATCCACCGAGAACAAATAAATATAATCTGCATTTAACTTTGCTTTTTCTACGCAAAACAGCAGCCACTCATAATCGTTATAGGTCATCAGACTTCTTTCCCAGCTGCACATTCCCACCAGAGTATGACCTTCTTCATCCTGTGCCACGATATCAATCGTACCTACTTTACCGACCCAGGAACCACTTTTTTCATATTTGAAATGCAGCTTTCCCATCTGATTCATCAGATCCAGATACTCTGTACATACCTTGGTAAAGTATGTCGCAGTATATGCACGGAAGGAGGGCGCAATATATTGATTATAGAACTGTTCTTCACTGATCATTCCCTGTCTGGACACGTGAGGGAAGATGTATTTGAACCAAAAATGTACAAAATGGTTACTGATTTTGTAGATTCCCTTTTGTGTATTGTCTTTGCCTGCTGTGTCATAGGAGAATACCTTCTCGACAATTTCCAGTTCAATCAGATTTTTGAGATATACACTGATTTTAGCACGATTATATCCTGTATGGTTATGAAGATCATTTAATTTTGATTTTCCTGACGCTATGGTTGCCAGTATAGTGTGATAAACCGATGTTTCCCGCAGTTCCTCTGCTACATAGCGGCTGCCTTCCTCGCTCAGAAACAATCCGGGTCTGATGATATTCTGCTGTATATTTTCCTGAATATCAAGTTCTTCATTCCAATATCTCCACAGTCCCGGCACTCCGCCAAGAATCGCATACGCCTCTACGCATTGCTCCATGGAATACTTCGGAAATCTTCTGACAACATCCAGGAATTTAAGTTCACTGATCTTCAGTAATCCAGTAATCTCATATGCATTTTCGCCCATTCTGGACACCATGGAATTTTCAACCCATCCGATGGCAGAAGAACACATGATGATCATGACAGGCTGGTTATTCCATTTATCATGAATCAGTCTGACGACCTCATCCATAAAGATATCACTGTTCTTGACTATGTATTGGAATTCATCAATCACAATGACACGTTTTTGTGACTTTACTTCTATGATTGTCTGAAAAATAGAGTCAAATCTGCGTTCCACGGGTGACTGATGGCTTCTTTCCTCAGACAGCTCACTGCTCCACTGACAGATCTGTTCATACTCGGAACACTGCTTTGCCAGATAATACGAACAGGACTTATCTGAGCAAAATTCTTTGATCAGTTCTGTCTTGCCAATATTTTTACGTCCATAAAGAATCACCAGCTGGCTTCCTTCTTTTTCGTAATTGTTTTTTAGATATTTCAGTTCGGCAGTTCTTCCGAGTAACATATTCTCACCTATTATTCCCCGAGCTCTTTTTCATTTTCCAGCAGAAGCTTTTCAATGTCTGATTTCGTCATTGGTCTTCCAGTCAGAAAGCCCTGAATGTTGTCACATTCTATTTTTTTCAGAAAATCATACTGTTCCTGCGTTTCCACTCCTTCTGCGACTGTTTCAAGTCCCAGCTTCTTCACCATATTGACAACCGATTCCGTTATGATATTCGTAGAGCGGTCATGAATCGCCGTATCAATAAAGGATTTATCAATCTTGAGTGTATCAATCGGCAGATCCTTTAAATAAGACAAAGAAGAGAAGCCTGTTCCAAAGTCATCCAGCGATACTCTGACTCCCAGCATACGCAGTGATTTCATCTTATCGATTACCTCCTCAAAATCATCGATAAATATACTCTCTGTAATTTCCAGCTCCAGCATTCTGGGATTGATATCATATAGATTAATCAGATGCAGCAGCTGATCTGTAAAGTTGTCTTTCTTTAACTGGATTGCCGATATGTTGATCGACAGCACGACAGGATATTCATATTTAGAGGACCATGCAGCATACACCTTTAATGCTTCCTTCATGACCCAGTTTCCAATCGGTATGATTGCACCGTTCTTTTCCGCAATGGGGATAAAATCAGTCGGACTGATGAACTTGCCATCTGCACCCGGCCACCGGATCAGTGCCTCTACACCTCTTAGTTTTCCACTGTTTGCAAAGAACTGCGGCTGATAATACAACAGAAAATCCTCATGATCCACCGCACTCTTCAGCTGCTGTTCTATCGTGACATTATCCAAAAACTCATTTAAAATATCCTTCTCAAAATACTGCAGATTATTCTTTCCTGTCTCTTTCGCACGGAACAATACGATCTCAGCATTCTTAATCAGTTCAAGCGCAGTACTGCCCGCCTCCGGATAGGCTGCTACACCGACACTGACACTGAACACAATCTCCGCTTTGTTACTCAGGACAAACGGCTTACGCAGTCTGTCATGCATGTTTCGGTATATCATCTCTACACTTCTGGAGCCATAAGGATCATATATGGCAATACAGAACACATCACTTCCGAATCTTCCGGCAATGATCTGATCATTTTGCAAGCTCTTAATAAATAGCCCGAAGTCCTGTACCAGTTCATCACCAAACAGAAGTCCCAGACTGTCATTGATCTTTTTAAAATCGTCTATATCCACAAACATCAATGCTACATTTACATTCTCTGACTCTGCCTTTTCTAAAAAGTCGCGCAGACACTTCACAAAATAATTACGGTTATACAGGCCTGTCAGGGAGTCGTTATAAGCCAGGTAACGCAGTTCTTCATTATGTGCTCTTTCCTTCGTAGTCTGCCTAAAACACATTATCTGTTCCTGCGCTTCCATGTATTCATTATAAAATACACGTGACCGGCACTCTACCCAGTTCTTTCCCTGCGCCGTTCTGAACTCACATACTGCATCCTCGTCCTGGTTCCTGCGCATATCTACAATTGTATTTTTGAATTTTTCACGATCGTCCTCATGAATGTAGGACATCATACGATCCGGATCCAGACTGTTTCCGATTTTTTCTCCCAGTACCTCATCCCAGCAGCCAAGCATCTCGGTTGTTTCTTCCATGAAATGAATGTAAATATAAGAATAGCCGGAAATGTCGGATATCATTTTATAGATCCGATCATTTCCGTTCAATTTTTCATTTAAAGCATTTAATAAATCAAGCTGATATCTCAGTTCATCCATCAGTGCTATTCCTTTATCCTGTGTTCTTTTAAATATATCCTTTTGCCTTCAGCAGTTCTGCACATAATACAGCTCCGCCTGCTGCTCCGCGGATGGTGTTATGGGAAAGACCCACAAATTTATAATCGAACAGTCCGATATTGTCTTCTCTGAGACGGCCGATGCTGATTCCCATTCCATTCTCATAGTCGACATCCAGAACAACCTGCGGACGATTGTCCTCTTCCATATATCTGATGAACTGCTTTGGTGCACTGGGCAGGTTCAGTTCCTGCGGCAGTCCCTTAAAATTCACCATCTTCTCGATTAATTGCTCCTTGGTCGGTTTCTTTTCAAAATTAATAAATACAGCAGCTGTATGTCCATTCAGTACAGGTACTCTGATACACTGCGTCGTAATCTTTGGTGAATCAGCCTTCACAATGACACCATTTTCGATTTTTCCAAGAATCCGGAGCGGCTCCTGCTCGCTTTTTTCTTCCTCCCCACCGATATAGGGAATCACATTCTCGACCATTTCCGGCCAGTCCTTGAAAGTCTTGCCTGCGCCTGAGATTGCCTGGTAGGTAGTCGCTACGACCTCAGTAGGTTCAAACTCCTTCCATGCAACAAGTAACGGTGCATAGCTCTGAATCGAGCAGTTCGGTTTCACTGCTATAAAGCCTCTTTTGGTTCCCAGTCTCTTCTTCTGAAATTCAATGACTTCCATGTGCTCAGGATTCAGCTCCGGTACTACCATTGGTACATCCGGAGTCCATCTGTGTGCACTGTTATTTGACACAACAGGAACCTCTGCCTTTGCATATTCTTCTTCAATTGCACGAATTTCATCCTTTGTCATATCCACTGCACTGAAAACAAAGTCAACCTGGGATGCGATTTCCTTGACATCATTTACATTTTTAACGATCATGTTTTTCACTGCCTCAGGCATTGGAGTTGTCATCTTCCATCTGCCTCCGACAGCTTCCTCATAGCTCTTTCCAGCACTTCTCGGGCTCGCTGCCACCAGAGTCACCTCGAACCACGGATGATGCTCTAACAGCGAAATGAATCGCTGTCCCACCATACCGGTTGCTCCTAAAATTCCTGCTCTTAATTTTTCACTCATCTTTTTTTCTCTCCTCTTGATCTTCGTCCTGCCAGTCATGTGCAAGATAATTTTTACATTCTTTTATCACTGATAACATAGCCTCCCTGCCGGGCGCTCCTATCGTTAACCTTTTATTGACACAGGTATCGAGACTGATGGCATCATAAATATCGTCCTCAAATACAGGATTGATTGCCCGATACTCTTCCAACGTCATATCGTCCAGCGATTTCTGATGATCTATACAGTATAACACGAGTCTGCCGACGATGCCGTGTGCATCACGGAATGGTACGCCCTTTCCTACCAGGTAATCTGCTGCATCTGTTGCATTGGTAAATCCGCCCTTTGCACTCTGTTCCATGCGTACCTGATTGAACTTCATCGTATCCAGCATCCCTGTAAATAAAGCCAGACACCCCTTTACCGTATCAATTGCATCAAATGTCAGTTCTTTATCCTCCTGCATATCTTTATTATATGCAAGCGGCAGTCCTTTCATGGTCGTCAGGATGCTCATCAGGGCTCCATAGACACGTCCTGTCTTTCCTCTGACCAGTTCAGCAATATCTGGATTTTTCTTCTGCGGCATGATACTGCTTCCAGTACTATATGCATCATCAATCTCTACAAATTGATACTCGTTCGTATTCCAGATAATGACTTCCTCCGAAAAGCGGCTCAGGTGCATCATAATGGTAGACAATGCAGACAAAAACTCTATCACATAATCCCTGTCAGCCACAGAATCAATGCTGTTCAAGGTCGGCCCATCAAATCCCAGCAATTTTGCTGTATAGTCTCTGTCAAGCGGATAGGTCGTTCCTGCCAGTGCCCCTGCTCCCAATGGACAATAATTCATCCTGTGATAAATATCCTTCAGTCTTAAACGATCCCGCTTGAACATCTCAAAATATGCACCCATATGATGTGCCAGTGTAATCGGCTGTGCCTTTTGTAAATGTGTAAAGCCCGGCATATATGTATCGAGATGCTTCTCCATGATCTTTAAGATCGTTTTCAGCAGGTCATTGACCAATTCATCGACATACAGGACTTCCAGACGCGTATACAGTCTCATGTCCAAAGCGACCTGATCATTACGGCTCCTGCCGGTATGCAGCTTCTTGCCTGCCTCACCGATCCGTTCTGTCAGATTTGCCTCCACAAAACTGTGTATATCCTCATATTCCTCAGTAATCTGCAGTGTACCGTTCTCGATATCCTCCCGGATTCCAGTCAGTCCCTCTACGATCTGATCCTGCTCATCCTTTGTCAGAATTCCCTGTTTGCGCAGCATGACCACATGCGCAATACTGCCTTCTATATCCTGCCTGTAAAACTTCCGGTCAAACGTAATAGAGGCATTGAACTGATATACCAGCTGATCCGTTTCTTTTGTAAATCTTCCGCCCCATAACTGTGCCATGCTATGACCTCCGCATACTTGTCTCTGATAAGTTAAAACTAAATTTGATTTTAACACATCCTTCTGTGGATTTCAATCATAAAAAGAGAGCAATTCGCTTATTTTTCTGCGTCTTTTGCCCTCTTATTTGTCACAATCAGTCAATGATTTCTTCGTAAATATTTTCCTGCATATATTTTTTTTCAAAATCCAGCATTGGAATCGGTTTATTAAACAGATATCCCTGTGCCTGTACGCATCCCATCTTTTTCAATATATTCAGCTGTTCTTCTGTCTCCACCCCTTCCGCGATGCTCTCTATCCCCAGTTCATTGCAGAGCTCCAGTACTTTCTTGATAATGATCCTGCTTTTATCAGCTGTCACGATATTATTAATAATACTCTTATCCAGCTTCAATACGTCAAACTGCATTGAGTTCAGGATAGACAGATTGGAAAAGCTGGCTCCAAAATCATCCAGGGACAGTCGATAACCATTTTTGACTATTTTACAGCCAATCGCCTCTATCGTTGCACGCTCCATATTACCCAGTGTCTCTGTGATTTCTATTTCAATCAGTTCATGCGGTACATTATACTTCTCCTGTACCCTTTCCATGCTGTTGATGATATCCGGCTCCAGCATGGTCGCTCTGGAAAAATTCAAGGATATTGGAAACACTCTCTTTCCTTCATCTAACCACTTTTTCAATGTTTTTAATACTTCCTCAAACATGAAGATATCTATGTATCGAATCAGATTTTCTTTTTCCAGCAACGGTATGAATTTATTCGGAGGGATGACGCCATGCTGCGGATGAATCCTGCGTACCAATGCTTCTGCACCGTTGATTCGCTGCGTTGCAATATCGGCCTTCGGCTGCAGATACATCACAAACTCTCCGTTCAGGATTGTCTGTTTGAGTTCCTGCTGCAGCTTATTACGGAAGAACTGATTGGACTTTTCCTCCTGCTGATAGTATTCCTGTTTTGCAATCTGCATTAGCTCCTCTGCATGTCCGACCATCTTTTCAA
>CAYRJT010000034.1:0-13205 GCA_964424675.1 uncultured Lachnospiraceae bacterium | reverse complement strand
TTCCACTGATTTATGCGATGGCATTTGGAATGCCTGGTATTCCCTGCATTTATTACGGTAGTGAATGGGGTGCAAGGGCATCAAAGAGCGAGGGAGATCCCGCATTGCGTGCCTGCTTTGATGTCCCTGTGGAAAATGAGCTGACAGTGTGGATCGAGAAGCTGGCAGAGGCAAAGAAGCATTCGAAAGCATTGAATTACGGGGACTTCCGATCAGTGGTACTGACAAACCGTCAATGTATCTTCGAAAGAAGGTGTGATGATGAACGAGTACTGGTGACAGTCAACGCGGATGGTGAGGGGTATACGGCACACTTTGACGCAGGCTGTGGATGTGCGACAGATCTGATTACAGGAGAAGCATTTGACTTTGGCGGCGGAGCTTATCTGCCACCATATAGTGCCAAGTTTCTTCTCATGGAAAGATAGAATGAAAAATGACAGAAAATTAGTAAAATAGCACATAAAATCCGTCAAAATCTGCCCTGTTTTATTGACATGAAACAAGATAAATAGTAGAATAAATATATTAAACACAGCCTAGGGATGGGCAGAGAGATGAAAGGGTGAGTGCATATGGGCAAAGGAACAGACAAAATAAATAAAGAGGAAAAGCTTCCTCTGTTGAGAAGAACCGGAACTAAAATTTCATTAATAGCGGTGGTATCAGTATTGGTAGCTGTGGTAGCATGTATATTTTTAACAATACCAAGTGCTAAGACGGCACTGGGCGACTCAACAGAAGCATATATGGAGAGTATGGCTTCTTCATACAAATCTCTTCTTGATTTGGAATATCCCGGAGTTCAGGCGTCAACAGAGCAGTATGCCGCAGTTATTGGTGATGTAAAGGTAAAAGGTGCAGATTCCTCATATGCATATCTTGTAAGCGCTGATGGTACGATGCTGTATCATCCGACAGCAGAAAAAATAGGAAGCCCTGTAGAAAATGTCGTAGTGGCGGGACTGGTTGAGGAATTAAAGGCAGGCAAGACCCCGGCTGACGGAATTGCGGTTTATGAATTCAAAGGTGCTATGAAATATGCCGGCTATGCAATTACTTCCAACAGAGAAATCTTGGTTGTAACGGCAGATGAAGACGAAATCATGACTCCAATTAATAATATTATTAACAGATCTGTTGCAGTCGGTGTTTTGATCCTTGTATTATGTTCCGTCGTTGCACTGCTGATGAGCCTGAGAATTTCAAAGCCGATCAAGCAGCTGACAGTGATTATCAAGGATACGGCAAATTTTGATTTCAGAAAGAATCCTGCGAGCGATCTGATTTGCAAAAAGGGTGATGAAGTAGGCGCCATGGCACGTGCGGTTCGTGATATGAGAGCAAATCTCCGTGATATGGTTCAGATGATTGATGATGCAAGTGATAAGATTGCAAATAATGTAAACTCTTTACAGAGTGTAACAAATGTAGTGAACAGCATGTGTACTGACAACTCAGCTACGACTCAGGAACTGGCAGCAGGCATGGAAGAAACCGCAGCAACGACTGAGACGATTAACGGTAATATTAACTATATGCAGACAGGTGCTGCAGACATTGGACAGTTATCCACAGATGGCGCTAAGATGTCGGATGAGGTTATGGCAAGAGCAAACCAGCTGCGTAATACAACAATGGAAGCAAGCTCCAGAACAAAACATATCTATGATTCTGTTAAGGTTAAGGCGGATAAGGCTATTGAAGGCTCCAAAGCAGTGGATAAGATCAATGAGCTGACAGAAGCAATCATGGCGATTTCATCACAGACAAGTCTGCTGGCACTGAATGCAAGTATCGAGGCAGCCAGAGCAGGTGAGGCAGGCAGAGGTTTCGCAGTTGTAGCAACTGAGATTGGTAATCTGGCTGACCAGACATCAAGAGCAGTCGGTGACATCAATTCCATCGTTGGTGAAGTCAATAATGCAGTCGGTAATATGTCAGAATGTCTGGAAGAGACAACAAGCTTCCTGGAGCAGACTGTATTAACTGACTATAATGAATTTGCACAGGTAAGTGAGCAGTACAATCAGGATGCTACGGAATTCCAGAACAGCATGAATGATATACATACATCTATTGAGAATCTGACAAATGCAATCGGTGCAATCGCTGATGCACTTTCAGGTATCAATTCCACAGTTGGCGAGTCTACAGTCGGCGTAACGGATATTGCAGGAAAGACAACAGATATGGTAGGCAAGACCAGCGAGACATATGATCTCGTATCAGAAAGTCTGGATTGTGTAGCGAAGCTTGAAGAAATCGTTAAAAAGTTTGTGCTTCAGTAAAATCAGATTGAAAAAGGGGTTGTCAAATGACAGCCCCTTTGTTATGTTATAAAAAGATTTATGTGAAAGACGAGGATTTATATGATATATACATTGACTTTTCAACCATCAATTGACTATGTGGTCTATGTGGAGCAGATGGATCTGGGCAAAACAAACCGCAGCAGCAGAGAGTGCGTTGTTTTTGGGGGTAAAGGCTTAAACGTCTCTCAGGTACTGCACAATCTGAAGGTTGAGAGCATAGCACTTGGATTTACCGCAGGCTTTACCGGAAAAGAGATTGAACGGGGTATGCGGGCAAATGGCTGTCAGACGGATTTTGTACATCTGGATCAGGGAACATCCAGAATCAATGTCAAGATCAAGTCTGTGTCAGATGGAAAGCTGGTCAGTGAAACCGAGGTAAACGGCTGCGGCCCGGAACTGCATCATGTGGCAGTTCTTGAAATGTTGCATAAGCTGGATGCGTTGACTGCTGATGATATGGTCATATTGGCAGGAACAGTACCGCCTTCGCTGAAGTTTGAGGATTACCGAAGCATTTTGGAAAAGATACATGAGACGGGAGCGGAGTTTGCCATTGATACGACGGGAATTCATCTGCGGGAAGCACTCCAATATCATCCTCTTTTAATCAAGCCGAATCAGGAAGAATTGGGAGAAATCTTTCATACACAGATACATTCCAGGGAAAATGCTATTTTATATGCGAGAAAGCTGCAGGGCATGGGAGCAAGGAATGTACTTGTTTCTTTTGCGGGAGAGGGTGCGGTTTTGCTCACAGAACAGGGATACATCCTGCAAAGAGAAGCATATCCGGGCATGGTAGTCAATTCAGTCGGAGCAGGGGATTCTATGGTAGCAGGATTTATGGTCGGATATTTGCAGGAATGCGGTGGGCTGACTGCCGGAGCAGCGCTGGAGGAGTCTGCATATGAAAGAATCCTGCGTCTGGCAGTGACTGCCGGCAGTGCGACAGCGTTTTCTGAGGGGCTGGCATCCGGAGATGTGATCCGGGCTTTGATGGAGCAGGCATAATGAAAAGTGGAGCGTGAACAGAAGACAGTCAGTTCATAACCAGAGTCAAGAGGAGAGAGGTCATGAGTGGAAACATAAGAGAGAAAGCAAATCCAGTTGAGCAAAATAGAAGGAGTGGCGGCAGGATTCAGTATATCTGTACATTGGCATGCATCCTCCTGATGCTGTCTGGTTGTGATCAAAAAGCATCCGGGGATACTGCGGAAAATAGATCAGCAGAACCTGCAGCCAAGACGGAAGACCTGCAGCCAGCTGAGGATGAGGCAGTACAGGAGCAGTCTTCGGAGGAATCAGTGGAGATTGTGGTAGATCCAACGACGGAGGAAGGGGCGGCTGATACTGCTGAACAGAAAAATACGGGCTCAAATGCAGGCACACGCGTAGTTGTATGGGGTGACAGCCTGACGGAAGGCACAGGCGGTGAAGGTGTGACCTATCCCAATGTCCTGGCAAAGCTTGCAGGCTGTGAGGTCAAGAACTATGGAGTCTATGCTGAGGAAACGACCTGTATTGCGGGAAGACAGGGTGGTATGCCGGAGAATGTACATCCGATAACGATTCCTGCGCAGGTGACAGATGTAGATGTTGAAATCGAGAATGGCGACGGCGGCTGGGATATGATTCTTGTATTTGGGGATGCCGGTATCAATCCGTGTACGATAGCAGGTGTGGAGGGAAAGCTGTGGATGGATTTTGACACAGGGCAACGCAAATTCACCCGAAGCAAACCAGGAGAAGAGGTCGTACTGACAGAAGAAACCCCTATTAAGACATTTGCGATGAAGGATAAGCGTCCGGATGATATTCTGGTTATCTTTACAGGCTCTAATGATGATCCGACACCGGAGACGGTACAGAGTGTGATTGATGTACAGAGGGATATGCTTGCATATGCAGGTGTTGATCGGTATGTGATCATTGGGCTGACAAGCAAGCGGAAGATGCCGATGGCAGCAGAGGTCAATGAAGTGCTGGCTAAGGAGTACGGAGAACATTTTCTGGACGTCAGAAAGGATCTACTGGAGCATGGACTACAGGATTCCGGCATAGAGGCCACTGCGGAGGATCTGGCTGATATCGCGGACGGCTATATACCACGTAGCCTGCTGACCGATGAGTCGCATGGAAATGCAGCCTACTATACGGTAATTGGTGAGGCACTGTATCAAAAAATGCAGGAAATGAATTATCTGAAATAAGTACCGTCTGAGTGGACTGCACATATGGTATCTATAGAACGGATATCTATGCGGGGAAAACATGGACAGTCAGAAAAATGAGAACCTGCTGAATCTGGCACTGGATTCTTCTGAAACAGAGCGCGAAAAGTCAGGGATATTAAATGTTGGTTATGATATCAGCACACAGGAATGGGAGCTGATCATACGATATCATGGAGACAGCGATGCATTGAATATGGAACTGACTGATATAGTCAATGAACTGAGAAACAATGGACTGGTGTCTGCAGATGCAGAGTTCAGGGCTGAGTATCTCTATGGAGGCTATGCGGTTTTAACAGTCCCACAGGTAATGGTGGATGCTTTATCAAGGATAGAGGAAATTGAATATATTGAAAAACCAAAGAGGCTTTATTTCTCTGCGTGGCAGGGAAAGCAGGCCTCTTGTATTTTTTCTGTGCAGACGGGAGAGCAGTATGGAAAGCTGCAAGGAAAAGGTATAATCGTGGCAGTCATTGATTCCGGCATTGACTATACACATCCTGATTTTCGAAATGCAGATGGTACTACAAGAATCTTAGAACTGTGGGATCAGACATTGAGTGGAACGGATGCAGCAACGGGCATTTATACTCGTGAGGAAATCAATGAAGCATTGCTGGCGACAGGTGATATGTTGACTACTCAGGTCACTGCAAGTCAGCGACAGGCTGCATATCAATATGTACCCAGCAAAGATATTTCAGGGCATGGAACGGCAGTTGCCGGTATAGCAGCCGGAAACGGAAGGGCGTCCGGAGGCAGATATGCAGGGGTAGCAGCAGAGAGTGAGCTTCTGGTGGTAAAGCTGGGCAGTCCAAGACCAGATTCTTTTCCTAAAACAACGGAATTGATGCGTGCGCTGAATTTCTGTGTGGAGCGTGCTCTGCATTATCGAAGGCCACTTGCTGTCAATTTAAGCTTTGGTAATACTTATGGATCTCATATCGGAAATTCTCTTTTGGAAACATACATTGATCTCATAGCCGGAATCGGGAGAAACGTAATCTGCGTGGGAGCCGGAAATGAGGGGGCAGCAGGTGGGCATATTGGCGGTAGACTGAATCAGTCAATAAAAACATCAGGTGCTGTCGGAGGGCGCAGTGATGGCTCAGCAGAGATCCTGCTTGCCGTGGCTTCAGGAGAGCGGGCTCTCAGTGTGCAGTTGTGGAAGGAGTATGAAGATACTTTTGCGATTGAGCTGACTGCCCCTGCTGGAGAAAATATCCGGCTTCCGAAGGATGTGACAGGTACGTGGAGATATACACTGGGCAGGACAGAACTGTTAGTCTATCTCGGAGATCCGACTCCTTATGCGGAGGTTCAGGAAATATTCATTGATATGATACCGGAAGGGTCAAATCAGATGATTGACACAGGGATATGGGGCATTCGCCTGATTCCACAGAGAATTGTCACGGGAACTTATCGGTTTTACCTGCCTGTGGAAAGCTCCCTGCAGAGAGGAACCAGATTTTCGTCTTCAATGCCGGACTTTACACTGACCATTCCCTCTACAGCGAGCCAGGTGATCACAGTCGCCGCCTATAACAATATTTACAATTCTTACGCTGACTTTTCCGGTCGCGGTTCGGCAGAACAGAACCCTGTACTGGGATATTTCAAACCGGAGCTGGCAGCTCCCGGTGTGAATATCACATCAACCAATACAAGTGGTGGATACGGCCAGTTCACCGGGACTTCCTTTGCAGCTCCCTTTGTAACCGGAAGCGCTGCACTGCTGATGGAATGGGGGATTACACAGGAAAATGATCCATATCTGTATGGGCAGAAGGTAAAGGCATATCTGATCAAGGGTGCCAGGCAGTTACCCGGCTTTGAAACCTGGCCCAATAACCAGATAGGGTGGGGTGCACTGTGCGTAAGGGATAGTCTGCCTTTATGATCTTTGATTTCATAGGAGAAAGTCTAAATATTTATAAAGTGGTGTAAAACATGTAAAACAAAAAAAGTTAATTTGTATTGAATATAATTTAAAAAAGTATTAAAATGTTGCTGAAACATATTGCGAAAATAAAATAAATCATAAATTCTATTTAAGAGGTGCGGAATGAAATTTTTTGAGCTACGAGATCAATTCATAATTGATAAACCAGATTATACAAATGATGTTAATAACTTTTTGAATTATATTCAGAAAATAAGAAAGTTGGATATTCAAGAGCAAGAAGATTTTTTTGTTAGTGGGATGTCAACCGAGCAAGTAATACAAAGTCTAAAATATTTTGTTGATAAAGGTCAGATAAGAAAGCAAGAACCCGCTAGAAAATATTTTGTGTCTATTGGTCAGTTCTTTGAATACATTTTAAATAACTCGAAATATAAAAATGAAAATTTTTTTCAGGAACTTGCAAATCCATCATCAAGGGAAAATTCATATAATAGAAAAACAGCGGATTTTGTTTCTGATTACAATAAATTACAGCCTAAAGAGACTTTGGACAAATTTGATACACGTCTTATTGATGATTTGATTAATTGGTGCGATGATATTTTAAATAAAGCAGATTTTGCAAATAGAATGGCAAATACAAATTTTAAACGTGTAAATGCAGCATTGGGTATGAAATTAATTTTATTAACAGGTGTAACCTATAGAGAGATTAGAAAAATATTGTATAAGGATTTAAATTCTGATAATAACACAATATTCATAAATGATTTTCGAATTAGACTTCCTCTAAAATTATCTGTGCAATTTCAAGGTTATAAGAAATATAGAGACCTTTTTTTAACAAGTGATTATTTGTTTGTAAATATTGATGGAAAGCAGTGGGGAGACGCAACAAGTGATTCTGGAATTCCTAATTTTCTTAATACCGCCATTGGTCAAACGAATGTAACAGGTCTAATTAAGTTTGGGATTACGCAATTAATTCAAAGCGGAGTAAATGATAGTGTAATTATGAAATTGACGGGGGCAAGTAGAGAGATTTTGAATAGTTGTTTAAGTAATGAAGATAATAATATTTTTTGGGAGCAATATCTTAACTCTAAACTGGTTACTACTGAAAAATATTATTCTTTATGATTTGCACTAATTAAGGAAAATAGTAACACATCGATTTAGTCAGGAGATAAGAGAAAATGAATAGCGAGGAAATGTATGATAAAGAAGTATATTCAAGAATTAGATTATGAAAAGATTTTTAGACTGTGGAAAGCAGAAGAATATTTTAATCCAATAGAATATCCAGAATTGAGACGTATAATAAAAATAGATAAAAAAGAATATGATTTCGATTGCTATATGAATGAATACAAAGAAGAAAAGATTCCGTTCGGAAATTATCATCGTTATAATAATTACCGAAACTCAAAAAAAGTTGATGAAGAAAAATTATATAATAGAATTAACTTATATTATGGTTGTTACAAAACAAATGTTTTCTTGGAAAAATTGTTAAGCGAGTGTGATATTGACATTCGAAACAGGCAGGAGCTTGAGGAAGTTACGGGTAGATTTTATATTTTTTCGGCTCAAATCAATTTAGATGGTTCTTTCACGGATGAATGCGTTCAAATAAGTCCTTTTTTTATTTCAGTAATAGAGATGATTCAAAAAAGAACATTGAATATTGAATTATCAGAATCTATAGTACAAGGGATTAATAATGATGTAAATGAAGTGCTAAAGCAAAGTGAACGAAAAATTTTATCAGTAACAGATATTAAATTTATAAAAAAAATCCTTTTCGATAAGATGAGGATATGCTCAGAAAAAGAAATTGGTTTAGAGGGGGCATCTGAATATGCAATTGCTTGCAAGGGGTTAACAAAGGAAGATGAAAGCACAGATTACATGAATTTTTATTTGAATGAAATTGAGCGGGTAAGTAGAAATTATAAAAATAATAGTCAGGTAAGAGCCTATACGGCTGCACTTATGGATAATGCTGATAAAATAATGATTGATGAAGATGTTGCTGCAATGAAAAAATGGTTAGAGGCAGATAGATTTCCAAATGCAAAATTTCCTTCACGATATTCACCAACATTAATGCAGCAGATAGCTATAAATATAGCAATTTCTGACAAAGACCGAAATGAAAAAATCTTTTCGGTCAACGGTCCGCCAGGAACGGGTAAGACAACACTTCTTAAGGAAATTATTGCATCTAATGTCGAAAAACAAGCGGAATTGTTGATTCAATATGGGATTAATGGAAAGGGCTTTTCGGTCCATAAGATTGAGTCGACCTCGACAGATACATACTTGGACAAATATTATGAGATACCAGAAGATATTGCACAATATGGAATGTTAGTGGTTTCTAATAATAACGGAGCAGTGGAAAATATTTCGCTGGAACTTCCTAAGGCAAAAGGAATGTCAGATAAAGATACATGGACAGAGTATTTTGACAGAGAAAAGCATGAGGAAATTTATTTTTCTAAAGTTGCAGATGAGTTATTGGGAGAGAACGTGCAAGCATGGGGACTCATTTCTGCCCGGATGGGTCGAAAAAAGTATGTATCAGAGTTACTCAATACATGTATATTTGCAAAGAAAAATGATAGTCCTGAAAAGATAACTTTAGATTCGGCTAGGGCAGATACCATTTGCTGGGAACAGGCAGTAGAAAAATTTAAATTGGCAAAACATGATGTTCATGTTTGCAAAGAGAGGATTAGAAAGGATCAGGAGCTTATTCAACAACTGTATGATTCAGAAGATAAGCTTAAAATTCAAATGCACTTCATGGAAACACTAATTGTGCAAAAGAAAAAAATTGATAAAGACTTAGATAATCTAAAAAGTAAAATTCGAACTAATGAGGTTGATACAAAAAAAATAGAAACAGAAATGTCATATATAAAAGAGCATTCTTCATTTATTAACAAAGTATTGATTATAGTTGGTATGGGCAAAATTGGAAAAAGTATATTAAATATGAAGCAGGAAATTGCCAACTTAGTTGAAGAACATTGCAATTTGCTGGCTGATTTATCACAGTGTGAGAAAGAATATAATAATAAATTAGTGGAGTGCGACTGTCAGAGAGATAAGGTAAATAAAGCCAATGCGGAATATGAAAAGAATAAATTTATGGTTTATGAAGCGAAAGATTCTTTGAAGAGCAAATATGGACAAAATCTGGCCGATAAAAAATTCTTTACAGATATTAAGTTGTCGGAGAATGAGCAGAATGCATGTCCATGGACATATCCAGACTACGACAGGAAACGAGAAGAATTATTCTATATGGCATTACAAGTTAGAAAAGCATTTGTACTTAATTCACCCGTTGTTCGAAGAAATTTATTTGTTTATCAGGCATACCTGAATGGAGGGTATAGAAGTGATGAACGTGCATCTATGTTTCCAAATTTATTTAACGCATTATCAATGGTAATTCCTGTACTTTCATCTACATTTGCATCCGTAGGAAATTTTCTTAAGGATGCTGGAAATCAAAGCCTTGGGACATTGATTATAGATGAAGCAGGACAAGCTACACCTCAGTCAGCATTGGGGGCATTATACCGTACAAAGAGGGCAATTGTTGTAGGTGATCCTTTACAAGTTGAACCAGTTGTAACAATTCCACAAATTATCGTGGACTTACTGGCGGATGGAATCGGTGTGCCAGAATTATATAAGAAAATGGAAAATTCAGTACAGATTTTTGCAGATCGAGTCAATGAATTTAACGGAATGATTGGAAAAATCAAGGTGGGTTGCCCATTAGTTGTACATCGCAGGTGCATTGAACCAATGTTTTCAATTTCCAATTTGATTTCTTATGATAATCGTATGTTTAATAAAACAAAGGATAAAGAAGCATATCTAGAAGAAACGCAGCCTTTTATGATCAGAAAATCTGGGTGGATCAACATAAAAGGAGAAGAAAAGGGGAATGGAAATCATTTTGTGGAAAATCAGGCAGTAAAGGTTTGTGAAATGCTTGAGGAAGGATTGGATATCTACCCCAATTTATTTGAAAAAGATGATGCGATCTATATCATTACCCCATTTAAACTAGTTGCTTCAGAGATGAAATCGTATGTTCGTCAATATTTTGCCCAAAGGGGATATAGTAAGGGAATGCTTTTGGAATGGACAAAAAAATGTATTGGTACAGTTCATACATTTCAGGGAAAGGATGCAAATGAAGTCCTTTTTGTTCTGGGATGTTCATCTGAGCGGGTTGGAACAATGCGATGGGTAGTGAAAAAAGCAAACATCTTGAATGTGGCATGTACAAGAGCCAAGTATAGAATTGGATTTGTTGGGAATATTGAAGATTGGAAAAATCTAACTTTTTTTGATATGTTTATTCCTGATTTGATTAGTGTAGAGTAGTGGGAGAAGAACATATATGTCGGGAAAATACAACACACTTCATATGATAACAGATGAAGGCTTTTGCTAAAAAATAATGCGTAATTATAATTTGTCAGACGTTGTCTGACAAATTCAGAAAGGGGTAAAATGAATAATATCGATAAAACTGGTGAGCTTATGCCATTAATTGAAGAGATTACAAAAACGGTATCTGAAGCGAAAAATGACCTTGCAACGAAGGTAAATAAGGTAATCACAGAGACTTATTGGACCATTGGAAAATATATTGTTGAATTCGAGCAGGATGGGCAGATAAAGGCAAAATATGGAACAAATATGCTAACATCATTGTCACAACAGTTGACACTTAGATTAGGGAAAGGATATAGCAGACCAAATTTGAATAACATGCGCAAGTTCTACATTTGTTATGAAAATTGTCAGACGGTGTCTGACAAATTAAGCTGGTCTCATATATGCGAGTTAATTAAGATAGATGATGATCTAGAAAGAAGTTTTTATGAAAAAGAATGCTATAAAGAAAAATGGGATGTGCGAACGTTAAGACGACAGATGGAATCAGCATTATTTCTTAGACTGGCAGTTAGTAGGGATAAAGAAGGAATTATTGCACTTGCACAGAATGGGATAACATTTCAGACTCCAGAGGATGTTATTAAGGACACCTATACATTGGAATTCCTTGGTTTACCAGAACAGGATAGATATTCTGAAGAAGACTTAGAACAGAAAATCATAGACAATCTTCAAAAATTCCTTCTTGAATTAGGCAAAGGATTTACTTTTGTGGGAAGACAATATCCGTTGATTATCAACAATATACATTACCACGTGGATTTGGTATTTTACCATAGAATATTGAAATGTTTTGTACTTATTGATTTAAAAAGAAATTCAGTGCAACATGCCGATATTGGACAAATGAATATGTATATGGGATATTTTGCAAAGGAAGAAAGTATGTTAGATGATAATCCGCCAATTGGAATAATTTTTAGTCGCAATAAGGATGAATTGCTAGTAGAATATGCAACGTATGGTATGGATACAAATTTATTTGTGTCAAAATATGAGTTGTATTTACCAGATCGAAAGGAATTGGAGAAGCTAGTAAATAATATTTTAGATGAGTGAAGTAGAGATGGAAGCTGCAACTTATTTGAAGATTAGAAGGTACACATCAGTGCGAAAGGACAAGTATTTTTAGTAGTAAATTTGTAGCAGTAATGTAACACCAATTCCCGCAAAAAATGGCAATAGTTTAACACAAGCCCAACGAAGTTATGGACAAAACCCCAATTTTGACATCAAAAAAAGTTCAAAAACTTTGTGACAATAACTTGACACAAGCGGGGTGGGGTGCGTTGTGCGTGGCGGATAGTCTACCTGTTTGAAAGATATTTCATATTTCAAAGAAATGCAGAGAGTGGGTTGTGAAAAGAATATAATCCATGGTACAATTCTCTCAAGCATCAATTCAATATCATATTGAATCTGTATTTCCAATAGAGAAATATGTATATATAACATATCATCTGTCAGGTGCAATCTCACCGTGGTCATCCATGCTTATGAAACATATTGATTGGTTAGAATTTTGTAAAAAGGTAGAAAGGATTAATGAATGGAAAAAGAGAATATTGTAGTTGCACTCGATAAAAAGGGTCATAAGGTCGTAATAATCAATAATATTATATTCTTTGGAAAACGTAAATTGCCATGGAATGAGGTAGAAAATTATCTTAAAAAGTATATTGGACAAGTGATAGAAGTCTCAGAAACAGAAGAACAAATCCATATTGGTTCGGACTTCCCAGATGAGTTTATTCATTCACAGGACACCATGGCTGTAAGAGGACCAAATGCAAAGGCAAAAGCTAATCTGGTACAAGGAATAATTCATCTGGTACAAATAGCAAGGAAGACAAAGGAAGTTGAAAATCTGAAAGGTAAAAATAGTAAAAAGGCAAAAAAGGATGGAACAGATATTTAACACGATTTGCATTGCCTGTAATGAGTCAGGAAAATACAATCGTTTATTACAATGTTTACCTAGCAACACTGATCGTGAGAAAGAATTCACGAAGTCAACTATATTTATATGATGTGGTTCATGTTAAAAAGGAGAATAGCATAGAATTTAAGTTTTAAAATAAAAAAATAAGAAGCAAGTGACTCGTTTCAGCAATGGATGCTTACGACATTAAACCGACTTCTTATAGACATACTATAATAGATAAAGAAATTAGTGTCAAGAAAAAGTGTTTTTGTTCAGCTCTGAAAGGTAAATCTCTTGATTTCCAATCAATATGCTCAAGATTGATG
>CAYRJT010000033.1:0-13392 GCA_964424675.1 uncultured Lachnospiraceae bacterium | reverse complement strand
GAGACAATTCTGCCGACGCTGTTACGCAATTATGACCGCTATAGCATGGCAAGCGGTATCGAGATTCGCATGCCGTTTATGGACTACCGGATTGTAACGATGGCGTTTTCACTTGGGTGGAAATCTAAGCTGCATGGCGGTTATTCCAAGTCCATTATTCGTGATGCGATGGCACCGTATATGCCGCAGGACATTGCTTACCGTAAGACCAAGATTGGATTCAATACACCAATCGTGGAATGGATGCAGGGACCAATGAGGGAATATTTTGAGGATGTGATCAGCTCGGAAGCATTCAGAAGCTGTGATCTGATCCGACCAGAGCAGGTTAAGGCGCAGGTGGAGCAGGTCATTCATAACGAGAAGGCGACCTTTATTATGGGGGAGGAAGCGTGGAGTGCGCTTTATCCTTATTTGTGGGAGCAGGCTGTTTTAAAGCATAAGGGGTAGAATCAGGCTGATAGAGAGTGATATTAGAAATGAGGTATGGTATGAATATTGCGGGTAAGCTGAATTACATATTTTCTAAGAAGCAGAAGGTGCAGTCGGTATTTCTGTTTTTGGCGCTTTTTATTGGTGCTTTGATGGAGCTTGTTGGAGTGTCTTTTATTACGCAGTTAGTGACTTTGGTGACGGATCCGACGAAGATTCATTCGGGTAAGACGATGAGTATGCTGTATGATTTGTCGGGAGCAGATTCGGACAGGCAGTTTCTGTTGTATGTAGTCATTGCGCTGATTGTTGTCTATGTTGTGAAGAATGCTTATTTGCTGTGGATTAATTATATTCAGTGTACGTTTATTTATAATAACCAGCTGCGGCTTTCCGGCAGACTGATTGACTGCTATCTGAAGAAGCCTTATACGTACCATTTGGATAAGAACTCGGCGGAGATGGTGCGTAATGTGATGCTGGATTCGGAGCGTCTCTTTCAGATGCTGCTGACGACCTTTACACTTTTCTCGGAAATTCTGATTTCTGTACTTTTGTGTGTTTATCTTCTGGTTATGGACCCGTTTATTACCGTTACGGTTGTAGCCATTCTGGGAATTTTCACATTTTTATATCTGCTTTTATTTAGAAATAAGGCTAAGGATTATGGCAAGACGAACCAAATTTATGACGGCAAGATGCACCAGTCGATTAACCAGGCGCTTGGTGCGGTGAAGGATATCAAGATTCTGCACCGGGAGAAGTATTTTGTAGATGCATTTACGAACTGCGGCAGTCAAAAGATGCGTGCAGTCAGAAATAATAATGTGCTTGGTAATGCACCGAAGTATATCATTGAGACGTTCTGTATCGGTGCGATTTTGCTTGTGCTGATGTTCAAGATCTTTCAGGGTGAGGATCTCAACAGCATGATTCCGCAGTTAGCCGCATTTGCAGTCGCAGCGTTTAAGCTGCTTCCATCTGTCAGCAAGATTAATAATTATATTAACCTTGTTTCCTTCCTGAAGCCGTCGGTTGATTTGATTTACCGCGACATCAGAGACACAGAGGACATGGTGAATTATGAGATCAAGGATCTGGAGCAGTCAGATGATGTCTATGCAGACAATCATCCGAAAGCAATTGAGATTGCACATGTATCCTATCGTTATCCGCATACGGACAGGGATGTTGTGGCAGATGTGTCCTTCGAGATTCCGCTCGGGGCAGCAGTCGGCCTGATCGGCCCGTCCGGTGCAGGCAAGTCCACGATTGCGGATGTGATTCTTGGAATTCTGACACCAACGGCGGGCGCAGTGAATTATGGTGTGATGAATGTGCATGAGCATCCGATTAAGTGGTCCAAGAAGTTAGCATATATTCCACAGGCTATCTTCCTGGCAGATGAAAGTATTCGCTCGAATGTGGCATTTGGTATCGATGAGGACAAAATAGATGATGCTAAGGTATGGGCAGCATTAGAGGAAGCACAGCTGAAGGAATTTGTGGAGAAGCTTCCGGACGGCTTAGATACGATGACCGGTGAACGCGGTGTCAGACTTTCGGGCGGACAGCGACAGAGAATCGGTATAGCAAGAGCCCTGTATGATAATCCTGAGATTCTGGTTCTGGACGAGGCTACCTCGGCACTTGATTCTGAGACTGAGTCCGCAGTCATGGAGGCTATCGACAGACTGCAGGGCCGCAAGACCCTGATCATCATCGCACATCGTCTTACGACGATTCGCAACTGTCAGGTTGTCTTCAAGGTGGATGGCGGTAAAATAGAGCGTGTAGAGCAGGTGGAGAAAGGGTAAGCTATGGCTGAAATGATGGTGAGTGTGGTATTTATCACCTATAATCATGAAAAATATGTACGCAAGGCAATCTTAAGTGTGCTGCAGCAGGAAACAGACTTTCCTTTTGAAGTGATTGTAGGAGAAGACTGCTCTACGGACAGTACGCGTGCGATTTTACAGGAAATCAAGGAACAGTATCCCAATCAGGTGAAGCTTTTGTTCCGAGAGAAGAATCTTGGCAGACCGACGCTCAATGTCTATCAGACCTCTATGGAGTGCAGTGGGAAGTATGTAGCATATCTGGAGGGCGATGATTACTGGACTGACACAAAGAAGCTGCAGAAGCAGGTGGATTTTCTGGAAGCACATCCGGAATACATCGCTGTGACACATACCTGCCAGATGGTCGATGCCGAAGATCAGGTGATTACGGATCCGGAGATTTTAAAAGTCGGCAGTATGTATGACTGGGACGGAAAATTTACATTTGAAGATTATAAGCACCAGCCCAACTGGGCAGGGCATTATGGAACGGTTTTATGCCGCAACATTTATAAAGAAGGCAAGTACGATTATTCTGTACTCTATCAGGCACATGATTTCTTCGATGACGGAGTCATCCTGATGTTCCTGCTGGTACAGGGTGATATCTGGCGCATGAAAGATACGATGAGTGCGTGGCGTTACGTCAGAAAAGAGGGCGGCGGTAACTGGAATTCCATTTCCATGCAGCGCGATACGATTCGCGAGAATTGTTATCTGACACAGAATCTGTTAAAATGGTGCACAGGCTACTTCGGACTGAGTGATGATGGGAGAAGAATCGCAAACCGTGATTTCGAAACAGCACTCAATGCATTTGTGCACAAACCGAATCAGATGAATCTGCAGTTTGTGAAGGATATGTATGCGTATAATATCAAGGAAGTTGTTATGCAGGGGAAGAGAACCTCTTTATTTACCTATTCTATAGGTGCTATTGTAAAGAGGCTTGCCAGAGGAAAAGCAAATAAACAAGTAGAACCAAAGAAATAGATTGATGAAGCAACGAAAGCATAAAATCGAGAAGTTAATGTCTACAACTGAGGTATAGAACTTGAGAGCAATAGCCGGGAGGCAATGAATATGGAAGAGAAGAGAATATTAGTGGCACGTTCCTCCATGCCGCCATTTGAAGAATATGTAGAAGCCATTCGTCCTTTATGGGAGTCTGCGTGGTTAACCAATATGGGACCGAATCACGAGCTGTTGAAGCAGAAGCTTGCCGATTATCTGCAGGTGCCGAATCTGTCCCTTTTTGTGAATGGACATATGGCACTGGAGCTTTGCATTCAGGCAATGGGTCTGACAGGAGAAGTGATTACGACCCCCTATACATTCGTGTCTACTACACATGCCATCATCAGAAATGGTCTGACGCCGGTGTTTTGTGACATTAATCCGAAGGATTATACCATTGATGTAGATAAGCTAGAGTCCTTGATTACAGAGAAGACAAGTGCTATTATACCGGTTCATGTATACGGAAATATCTGCGATGTAGAGCGAATTGACCAGATCGCAAAAAAGCATAACCTGAAGGTCATCTATGATGCGGCGCATACCTTTGGAGAGACCTTGAACGGGGTTGGAGTCGGCAATTTTGGAGATGCGTCCATGTTCAGCTTCCATGCAACCAAGGTGTTTCATACGATTGAGGGCGGAGCCATTACAACCGCGGACAAGCACCTGGATGCCCAGATGTATAAGCTTAAGGACTTTGGTATCAAGGATGAGGAAGTCATAGACGGTATCGGAGCAAATGCCAAGATGAATGAATTTGCTGCTATTATGGGACTCTGCAATCTGGTACATCTGGATGAAGAAATTGCAAAACGCAAAGTGGTAGTAGAGCGTTATCGCAAGCATTTAAGCAATGTGGCGGGACTTACGATTATGCAGGAGGTACCCGGCGTCAAGTCCAACTATGCTTATTTCCCTGCAGTATTTGACGAAAAGATATTTGGCGAAACAAGAAATGATGTATTTGCCAGGCTGAAAGAACACAATATATTTGCAAGAAAATATTTCTATCCGCTTACAACAGACCTGGAGTGCTTCGGTGACCGCTTTGCATCAGCAGACATTCCTGTGGCACGCTATACTGCCGACAGAGTTCTGACATTACCGATGTCAGCAAGTCTGTCTGTAGAAGATGTAGACAGGATTTGTGATATCATACTCAGGCATGAATAGAGAGACGTAGGTTTCTGACTGATTGTATCTGTTCTGAGGGACAAAATAGTGTATTAGCTTTATTTTGGACAATTCAATCGAGCTCATAATGAATTGATTCCAAAACCAGCATTTTGAGACTAGTATTATGCTATATTGGATAAAAGAAGCGCAGAGATCCATTAACATATCCAAGAATACACAGTATTGAAGTGATTTTTGGATTTCTTATGCGAAAGTAAAGCTTTCATTGTCCGAAATGAGGAAGACAGACTATTTATAATGTGCCAAATGGAAAGTTTAGTGGGGATGCAAGCATGCAGTTGTCCAAATTACCTGATATATCAGATGAAATCAATAAGAAGCACGCGGACGGAAGCAATGAGTAAGTAAAATGAGGAATTAAAATGATCATTGTCAGAATGACGAGTGGTCTCGGTAACCAGATGTTCCAGTATGCATTTTATAGATTGATGCAGGAACGGTATCCCGAGACGGAAGTAAGAGCAGATGTGACGTGGTTTCATGCAAATGATGATCACCATGGATACGAACTGGAACGCATCTTCGCGGATGTCTCCGGTTCTGATTTTATGCTCCAAAAGGCAACTACAGGGCAGCTCTTTCATGTAACAGGTCTCATTCCGAATTTTATGACAGGAAAAGCCGGAAGGACTTTTGAGAAGATCAGACGATATCCCAACCGGATTATCCGGGAGTTTACCCAAAAGAAATGCCTGCTGCAGCGGATTGATGAACTGGAATTATGCTTTGGTGACGGACAGATGTCTGCTGCAGAATTATATGGTAAGGTCATGAATCTGGATACTGCGAAGAACTGGTATCTTGCAGGCTTTTGGATTGAGGAGATGTATTACAGGGAGCGCCTGCTGAACGGACAGCTGCAGAGGGAGTTGAAATTTCCTGCATTTTCATCCTCAAGGCATACAGATGTGCAGCTGGATTCTGATCATGTCAACACAGACCGAGAAAATATTGGTAACGCGCAGCTCGCCGCAGACATGAACAGCTGCAATTCCGTCAGTATCCATGTCAGACGCGGGGATTACCTGACAACATATTCCTCGGATTTTATAGCACTTGGCAGAGAATACTATGAGCAAGCCGTAGCATATATGAACGAACATGTCGAGTCACCGGTTTATTATATTTTCTCCGATGACATTGAGTTTATCAAGAAAGAATTCACATGGCTGCAAAACTATGTGGTCGTAACCGGAAATGAAGGGAATCACAGCTTCCGCGACATGCAGCTCATGTCCTGCTGCAAGCATAATATCATAGCCAATTCCACCTTCAGCCAGTGGGGAGCATTCTTAAATCCAAACGCCGGACACATTACAATTTATCCACGTCCCTATATGCGGACCAAGGATAATGAGGTGAAGACAATTCCCGGCTGGGTGATGCTCTGAGAAAACAACAAAATTATATCAAAATAATTATAAATTTCTCTTGAAATCTAGATAAACATCATGTATAATATCGTTTGTCGGTTACGACAGATGCGATATAGGGCTATCGCCAAACGGTAAGGCAACGGACTCTGACTCCGTCATCTGGAGGTTCGAATCCTCCTAGCCCTGCTTGAGACCTCAGTGAATCAATTTTCACTGAGGTTTTTTAATGGATAAAAGGATGTTTGAAGGTATTGCTGTTATAGTACATTTTGACGAATTATTTGAGGCAGAATACAAGAGCCGTTTATATTTTGCTAAAATACATGTATACAACTGATATTTCACAACATATCCTATATAATTGTCGGGAATGGAGGTTGAAATATTAGTGTATAGCAAAGAAAAACAATCAATAGGAAAATTATTTCTTCAAGTCTTACAGGGTGCATTCATTGGTCTTGGTGCTGTATTGCCGGGCGTATCGGGCGGTGTTCTGAGTGTCATCTTCGGAATCTATAAACCCATCATGGAGTTATTGGCAAATCCATTTCATAAGTTCAAAACCCATGTTCCAAAGCTTCTGCCGTATATAGCCGGAGCAGTTCTTGGATTTCTTGGGATTGCAAAATTATTAGCTTTTGTACTGGAACGATACCCGGCACCATCAGTCTGTCTGTTCGTTGGACTGATCGGTGGAATGCTGCCTTCACTATGGAAGGAAGCGGGAAGTAAGGGAAGAACCAAATCTTCTCTGATAGCCATGTTTGCAGCGATGGCCGTTATATTTGCAATCCTGCTGGGGCTTCGCAACGCTTCTGCCATGATCACACCGGATTTTGGATGGTATCTTTTCTGCGGCTTCTGTCTTGCACTCAGTGTGATCGCTCCGGGTATGAGTTTTTCCACATTATTAATGCCGCTTGGGCTGTATACACCCTTCGTAGATGGTATCGGAAGTTTATCATTTGATGTGCTGATTCCCGGAGGAATCGGAGGACTTCTGACAGTAGTCTGCTTATCAAAGGCAGTGAATTATTTATTTGACCGATACTATTCAATTGCCTTCCATGCAATCATCGGTATTGTGGCTGCGGCAACGATCATGATCATTCCATATGGAAGTTTTTTGAACTCAACCAGGGACTATCTGGTGAACCTGGCTTGTCTCCTGGGTGGGATCATGGCAGCTTCTCTGCTGGATAAAATGAATCAAAGAAGTGAACCGGAAGAGAATTGCTGACAGGCGAAATAAAGCAATTGGAGAATGGATGAAAATGCTGTATGATAAAAACAGAAATTGATCAAAGAGGGGATAGAGATGGATCGGAACAGAAGATGCGCAGAACTAATCAGAGATATTTTTGTGATCTGGAGAAAAAAATCCGGGACTGTTGTGGAGAAGCATGGAATGACCACAAGTCAAGCCATACTGATCATGTATTTAAATCAGGCCGGTAAAGACGGTATGACTATGGATCAGATAGAAGAAAAGCTGAATCTGACACAGTCTACTGCTTCCAGACTGGTATCGCATTATGAAGAGATAGGAGCAGTTGAACGATTTGGAAAACCGGGTGATAAAAGATTTCGAAAAGTAAGACTGACAGCACAGGGGCAGTTATGGGCAGACGAATGGGACAGATCAATGGCAGATGCTGAGAAACAATTGCTATCAGGAATGTCTGAGGAGGAAATCAGGATATTTTATGATATATTGTGTAAGGCTTATCACAATTGCAGGAATATTGAATTTCGGTAGATAACGATTGACGTTGTTATGTAAATCTTATATACTGTTTGTATAAGTGATTGAAATACAGGCATTGAGCTGTTGCGGTGAGATGCCTTTGTTTTTCAACAGATGTATGCATGTTGCATACATCTGACATGCAGCTTATAGCGCAGCCTAATATGAGCGAATACAAAGGGGGAAACACTATGTTGAAAAACAGAAAGATGGGTGTCATTATCACAGGTGCAGTTGCAGTTATTGCGGCAATCGGTATTATTTTGCTGTATGTGCTGGCTAATTACAATATGACTGTAGCCATGAGAAATAGTGCAGACAACAATATGAAGACATCCCTGGATGCACAAAAACAGATGATTGATCAGTACGTTGGACAGGGTGAAGCACTGCTGCTTGGTTTTGCACAGGATCCGTCATTGTTTCATGCATTGAAAGATCCGGAGAATACCGAGTTGAATGAGGTAGCACAGGCTTACACACTTCAGTATTTTGACAAGCTTGAAAACTGGGAAGGAATCTATATTGCAGACTGGGGGACAAAGGTGCTCACACATCCCGCTCAGCCAGTAATAGGCAAGGTGCTCAGAGAAGGAGACAGCCTGAAGGCACTGCAGGATTCTATAGTGAACAGCGGCGGGGTATTCAACACTGGTATCATGGTTTCCCCGGCATCAGGAAACATGGTATTATCTACGTATGCCCCTATATATGACACAGATGGAAAGACTCCGATTGGTTATGCAGGAGGCGCAACCTTTGCAAGCTCACTGGATGAGAAGCTGAATTCATTAAATATATATGGTCTTGAAAATGTAAAGTCTTATATGATCAATGTTGAGACCGGGGTACATATTTTCAATGAAGATGAGACATTGTATGGTGCCACAATCGAGGATCCCATGCTGTTACAGGTGATGGACAAGATCAAGAGCAGTCCGGATACGGAATATGGTTCTGTAGAGTATCAGGATACAAATGGTGCCCCTTGTATAGCAATGTACGCATACATGAAGGATCGTGGATGGGCAGTGGTATTATCTGATACGGAAGCTGAAATATATGCTGCTGCGAATACAAGTAAGATCACTCTGGGAATTGTTTGCTTGGTAGCATACATACTGATTGTTTTACTGACATGGGCAATCGTGGTGATTAATATCAGACCGCTCAAAAAAATTGAGAAGGCGATCAGTAATCTGCAGAATCTGGATCTGAATCAATCAGAAGAACTGAATGCTTACATTGGCAGAAGAAGTGAGGTTGGTATTATTGCATCGGCGGTAGACTCCCTCAGAAAGACATTCAGTGATATCATCGAAATACTAAAACAGTGCTCTAATGCACTGGATGAGTCATCAGGAACAATGAATCAGGAATCAAAGAATCTTTTGGCATACGTAACGGATAATTCGGCAACGACAGAGGAACTGGCAGCCAGCATCACAACGACCAATGAAGCCATTGGGGCGATGGAAGAGAAGATGAACCGGATCGTTGAAATGGTAGAGGATGTCGAAAACAAGATTCAGGATGGAAGAGAAAAGAGTACAGAGTTGATGAAGAGCGCGCAGAACATGCAGGCGATGGCGAATCATTCATTGTCGAACTCGAAACAGAATATTGCAGATAATCAAAAGAATATTGAAACTGCAATGATGGATCTGCAGTCACTTTCTCAGATTAATCAGATGGCAACCGAAATTCTGACCATTACAAGCCAGACCAATTTGCTGTCACTGAACGCATCTATTGAGGCAGCACGGGCAGGAGAAGCAGGCAGAGGATTTGCGGTAGTTGCCGATGAAATTGGCAGTCTTGCAGACAGTTCTTCTAAGACAGCTACCAACATCCAGAATATCTGTAAAGAGACCAACACCAATATTGCAGCAGTGCAAAATTGCTTTGATGATATTGTGGGATTCCTGGAGAAGGATGTTGCAAAACAGTTCCAGACATTTTCTGATACCGCAGAGGAGTATAACAGATCTGTTGAAAGTATTCAGGAGACAATAGAAGAAATCCACAACGTAACAGAACAGTTTTCAGGTGAACTGGCAGCAATCAGTGAACAGGTAAATGCAGTTAGATCTGCAGCCGGAGATAACGAGGCTGGTGTCGAGGATATCATCAGTAAGAATGAGCATACCAATGCAACAGCAGAGGTTCTGTCGGATATTCTCCATACAAATCAGGAAAGTACCGAGAAGATCATTACAATTGTTCAGGATTTTCAGCATTATTAATCCTGTTTACATGGTATCGTTTACCATCAAACACCTCAGTGAAGAAATTCACTGAGGTGTTTGATTATGTCGCTTATATTTGCTATAATAAACCAATACAGGCATAATAACGAATCAAGGATGGAAAATCAATGTACAGCGTGGAGAGCAGGATCAGATATAGTGAAGTGGATGTAGATGAAAAATTGCCGTTAGATGGTATCATAAATTATTTTCAGGACTGCTCTACGTTTCATTCTGAAGATGTAGGTGTCGGGCTGGATTATCTGATAGCGCATCACAGAGCATGGGTATTATCCTCGTGGCAGATTATCGTAGACCGTTATCCGAAATTTGGAGAACATATTACTGTAGGTACCTGGGCATATGCATTTCAGGGCTTTATTGGAAATCGTAATTTCATCATGACTGATGAAAGTGGTCAGCAGATTGCTTGTGCCAATTCAGTATGGGTATATCTGAATACAGAAACTACAAAGCCGGCAAAACTGGATGAATTTGAGAAAGAGGCATATGCAGTGGAACCAAAGCTGGATATGGAATACGCTTCACGCAAGATCAGACTGCCGGAGTACTATGAATCCCTTCGTGCGATTACGATTTTGGAGCATCATCTGGATACCAATCATCATGTGAATAACGGTCAGTATGTCAAGATGGCACTTGGTCTGCTGCCGGGGCATCAGGATATCAGACAGATGAGGGTAGAGTACAGAAAACCGGCCAGACTGGGAGATGTTATGAACTCCAGATTGTATACAGAAGCCTCAAGACAGATCATTGTGTTATGTGACGGACAGGGAGATCCATATTCAGTAGTAGAATTCAGTTAAGTGCAGAAAGGGTATTATGTTAAAATTAGGTGAGAAACAAAAGCTTGTCATGATAAAGCAGGTAGAATTCGGTGTGTATCTCGGAGAACATCTGCAGGATCCGGAGGAACATCGTGTTTTGCTGCCGGCAAAGCAGGCTCCAGAGAATTTAAAAACAGGTGATGTGATAGAGGTATTTCTATATAAAGACTCCAAGGATCGTCTGATTGCCACGACCAGAGAACCGAAACTTCAATTAGGATGCATTGCATTGCTAAAGGTGGTTGAAGTCGGGAAGATTGGCGCTTTTTTGGACTGGGGACTGGAAAAGGATTTGCTGCTGCCGTTTAAACAGCAGACAAAAAAGGTTAATGAGGGTGAAGAGTGTCTTGTGGCACTTTATATTGATAAGAGCGGACGTTTATGTGCCACGATGAATGTATATGAGTATCTGGATTCTGACTCACCATACAATACGGGTGACCATGTCACAGGGCGTGTCTATCAGATCAGTGAACAGTTTGGAGCGTTTGTTGCTGTAGATGACAGATATTCGGCACTCATTCCTAAAAAGGAACTGTATGGTGATGTGAAGATCAACCGGATCATAGAAGCAAGGGTAGCCGGAAGGAAAGAAGATGGCAGACTGGATCTGGCTGTCCGGGAAAAGGCATATCTGCAGATGGATGAAGATGCCGAGGCAGTTTACAGTGTCATTCAGGAATTTGAAGGAACTTTGCCGTTTACGGATAAAGCAGATCCAGAATTGATCAAGAAGGAATTCGGACTCAGCAAAGCAGCATTTAAGAGAGCTGTCGGGAAGCTGCTGAAGGAAAAGAAGATCGAGATTACGGAAACTTCTATTCGAATGATCAAATGATCCGGATTGTATTTTTTTATGAAATAAGTAGAAGAATTCAGGAAATTGATATATAATAGTTTAGAGTATTTATGATAGAATCTGAAGGGGGTAATCATTATGGAAAAGAAAATCATCAGTACCGATCAGGCACCTGCAGCAATTGGTCCATATTCACAGGCAGTTGAGGTCAATGGTATGATTTACACATCGGGAATGATTCCTGTTATTCCAGCAACCGGGGAAATTGTTGAGGGAATTGAAGCGCAGGCAAAGCAGGCGCTTACAAATGTGAAAAATCTGCTGGAATCTCAGGGCAGCAGCATGGACAGGGTCATCAAGACCACAGTTTTTATTAAGAATATGAATGACTTTGGCAAGGTAAATGAGGTCTATGCCGGATTTTTCAGTGGCGACTTTCCTGCCAGAAGCTGTGTAGAGGTGGCACGTCTGCCGAAGGATGTGCTGATTGAAGTGGAAGCAATAGCAATAAAATAATATAAACCTGATTAGACAGAAAGGAGATCTAACAAAATGAAAGTACAGAACATTACCAACATTGAAAAGTTTTTTAAAGTGATTGACAGCTGTGAAGGTAAGGTAGAGCTGGTCACAGGTGAAGGAGACAGACTGAATCTGAAGTCAAAACTGTCCCAGTATGTATCTATGGCAAATATTTTTTCAGATGGTACCATTGAGGAACTCGAACTGATTGCCTATGAGCCGGCAGATATTGATAAACTGGTTAACTTTATGGTGAACGGCTGATCATGAACCGATCAATCAGGCAAGCCAACGGACTGTTCCTAAGTATCATTTTGTTATACTTAGGAATGGTCGTTTTATTATCATACTTAGCATCATATGGAATCTACGCGGGAAAGGTCTTTTCGTTAATGGTTGGCGAGGCTTTGATTTGCATACCTGCAGTTTTGCTGCTGATATGGAATCGAAAGAACTGGCGGACCTGGATACCGGTCAAAAAGATCAAACTATCTACGATATTATTATCTATTCTGTTTGCTTATCTGATTATGCCGCTTGCGACACTTGCGAATGCAGTCTCATTAATATTTGTAAAAAATACAGCTGTTGAAGCGATGCAGACCATGACTGACCTACCAGTGGCGCTTTTGATTTTTATTGTAGGATTTTATGGCCCAGCCTGTGAAGAACTGGCTTTTCGAGGCGTGATATTTGGCAGATACAGAAGAACCGGAAAGATAGTATCAGCTGCACTGCTTTCGGCATTGCTGTTTGGATTGATGCATTTGAATGGCAACCAGCTGGGTTATGCCGCAATACTGGGATTTATTTTTGCTTTGTCAATGGAAGCTTCGGGAAGTATATGGACTGCATTTATTGCACATGCAGTGATCAACACACATAATGTGATCATGCTTCTGATGTCAGACCGACTGCTTGAATTGGCAGGCGGACGGACGGTTATGGAAGATTTTACATACGCGCCTGCAGAACTGGCAATGACAATCGGAGTTTTACTTCCGATTGCAGGATTTTCCTGTATTCTGGCAACAGGTGTGTTGATTCTGATTGCCCGAAATGAAGGAAGACTGGAATACATCAAATATATATTCAGTAAGAAGGCAAAACAGCAGTCTCAGATACCGTCAGAAGAGTCACCGGCAGAAAAACCGCATTTTATAACATGGTCCTTGATCGTAGCTGTTGCAATCTGCATTTTTATCATATTTGTTCTGCCGGTTATCCGGATCAGTTAGACCTGTACTACAGAAAATACATTGCGGGACTTGACGAATGGATAGAAAAAGCGTATGCTCATTTATAGACATTTAATTTCATATTTCTCTCTTATTCAGAGTGGTGGAGATACAAAGGAT
>CAYRJT010000032.1:7633-13396 GCA_964424675.1 uncultured Lachnospiraceae bacterium | reverse complement strand
TATGAAGCAGGAATTCCGCGAACTGACGACTTATAACGCCATCCTGACCGCCATAGCGACCGGACACAACCGCCTGAATGAGATTTCCGAACAGGCAGAGCTGGAGACCGGACTCTGTGTGAAATACCTGAAGGCACTTGCTTCCATGAATCTAATTGATAAAGAAACCCCTGTAGCCTCCAGAGACCGCAAGAAGAGCTATTATAAGATTTCTGATTTTCTGTTCCGGTTCTGGTATCGCTTTGTTCCGGAAAACATGTCACATATCGCCTCCGGCAGGATCTTTCTGTCTTACCTGACAGCCGTAGAAGATCACCTCCCCACATATATGGAGGATATGTTCTATGAAATCGTCAAGGAATATTTTTGTAACTATTGTTCCTTGGTTCCTTTTGAAATTCACAATATCGGAAAATGGTGGGGACTGAACCCAAAGACAAAGCAGATGGCTGAGATAGATCTCGTAGCAACTGATATGGAGATGGAGCACGGACTATTCGGTATGCTCCGCTACAGCAGCAGCCGTCCGATGGACATCAGTGATCTGCAGGATCTGCAGCGCAAGAGCGAGTGTGTCAAAATGGTTTCTGAAAAACATTACTGCCTCGTCAGCCGCAGTGGCTTTACAGACGTGCTGAAGGCCAAGGCTGCGGATGAAGATGTGCTGCTCATTACGCTGCAGCAGATCTACCGGTAATCCGGCAGCACTGCATACCCACAGCTACACAGTGCACAAAAGAGGAACCATACAGGTTCACATTCTCTGTCAGATATCAATCACATCGCCGACACTTAAATAGCATATCTGCTCATGCATAATGTTTTTCAGGATGCCGTATGCCTCCTGTCCCGTACAGTGACAGGTATAGAATTTTGTTGAATACTTCTGCAGTTCTTTGCCCAGCATCACGACATCCGCTTTCTGTTCTTCATGATATGGCTTGCTTCTTTCGAGATGGAATCCGCTGATTGCCACATCTGGAGTACCCTCATGCAGATTGCTGTACCGGTTCAGTATATTGACGATGCCGCAGTGTGCGCAGCCTGAAATCAATACATGCTTACCATTCTCGCCAATGATCAGGCTCTGCTCATGCGGAAAATAATCCTGTGCATAGCCGTTCTCTGTCCGAATCAGCAGGGAACGATTTGTAGACGGCCAGCAGATCTTCTCTGTAACGTCCGTCATCAATGACAATTCCTCATCAATTCTCAAATCACCTGATACCAGCACCACCTGCGGATGATTTCGCAGTGCATCTGCTGTCAGATCACCGGTTTCCAGCCTGACATTATCCACGCCAATGTATTCGTATCCATCACTGCCGTTATGGCAGTAATCCTCAAAAGCCTCCTGCTTGATATAGACGCTTGCTGTATGGTTTAATTGCAGGAATCTGCTGATGCCTCCTGCATGATCATAATGACCATGCGATAAAAAGGCTATATCCACATCTTTCAGATTCACGCCCAGCTTCTGGGCATTCTCTGCAAAAGAGGCATCTGCCCCGGTATCCAGCAGGATCCTATGCTGTTTTGTCTCGATATACAGACTCAGCCCATGCTGACATTTTAATTCCTCATGATGACTGATATTTTCCATTAAACATGTAATTTTCATTACTGTGCTGCCTCATACTTTCTATGCTTCTGCTGATTCTGCCTCTGTTCCGACAGTTTGCCATCTTTCTTTCCTTCGTGGTTGTGGCTATGATTCTATTTATTTTTATTTCAATATTTGATCTGCCACAGCCTGTGGTGTCTCTGCGATATAGTCTGCTCCTGCATCCTCCAGCTCCTGTCTGTCGCCGTATCCGTACAGTACACCCATCGAATCCAGCCCGTTCTTCTTTGCACCTGCAATATCATGACGGCGGTCACCTACCATCAGAACCTGGGATTTGTCTGTAATACCACATTCCTCTAAAGCATAGGCAATTACTTCTGCCTTAGCAGTTCTGGTCTCATCCATCGTACTGCCGGCTACCCGTTCAAAATACTCAGCCAGTCCGAAATGCTCCACGATTTTCACTGCCATTGGCTCCGGCTTGGAGGTTGCCATAACGATCCGCTTCCCTGCATCATGCAGCCTTTTCAGCATCTCCTCGATACCGTCATAGACATTATTCTCAAAAATTCCCTTCACCTCATAATACTCCCGGAACCAGACCACGCCCTGCATGCACTGTTCCTCTGTAAAGCCATATCTCTCTGTAAAAGTCTCCGATAGCGGAGGCCCGACAAATTTATTTAAAACCTCCTGATCCTCTTCCATAATCCCAAACTTCCTTAAGGCATGTCTTACGGAATTGGTAATGCCGGGGGCTGATTCTGTGATTGTTCCATCAAGATCAAAAAAAATAACCTCATACTGTTTCATTTCAATGTCTCCTTCTGCAATTAACATTCTATATAGCACTATAACATGTGCATGTCATTTTTTCCATAATCTCAATCTACTGCCACGATTCGTTCCTGACCATATGGTTCTGCGTATTCCTGACCGATCACACCGCCTAAATCTTCTTGGATATATTGGATCAATGCTTCTGCATCTACTATGATAGAATCCTGGACTACTTTATTTCCCTGGAACATACTCAAACCATCACCGCTATTTTGCAGACTGTAACTATTACCAGCAAGCATGTATGTCTTTTTCAGATCCAGTTCTTCCTCTCCTACTTTCACATTCTGAACACGGTAGTCTCCATCCACTGATACAAACATTCCGTTCTCATCCAGTATTACGGACGATGGAATATCCAAATGAATCTCAAAATTGATTCCTGCTGCCTGTTCAAAGCCTCCGTTTTCCTCCGGCATATCCATAACGCCCAATTCTAAGGCATCCAGTATCTGCTGCCCCGTCGCTTCGATTACACAGATAGCATTTCCAAAGGGATGTACGTTGATGATATCTCCATAGGTGATTTCTCCTGCCGGGACAGCTGCACGTATACCGCCACCATTGGAAAATGCGATATCCGCTCCTGTAACAGCAAGATAGGCATCTGCACAAAAATCGCCCAGATTGGTCTCAGCCGTACGAACGATTCTCACATCTGTCTCTGGATCATTCACCACCAGCTCTACCTCACTCGTTCCAATCACCTTGCTCAGCTGTTCCTCAAACTGCTCCATGATTCCTGCTATATAGGCATCCGTATCCGCATCCTTTGTTTCATAAGTGCTGTCAGTTAAACTGCTGGATAACTTTCCTGTTGTATCAATGGTCAATGTCCCGATGTTCGCTAGTTTTGTCCCGGTTTGTGTCAGGACAACAGGCTTTCCGGCTTTATTTTTTACATGTTCCTCCGGCATAACCGTATGGGAATGTCCGTCAATCAATGCATCCATACCAGTGGTATTGGCGATGACCTCCGTAGACATCCATGGTGAAGCAACAGCTTCCACGCCTAAATGTGCCAGTCCGATCACATAATCAGCACCGGCATTACGTGCATCGTCAATCGCTGACTGCACTGTATCATACAGTTTCTGACCGCTCTTATCCTGACAGAAACCATAAATAAATTCTCCTGCTTCGTTCTGAAAATACTTCGGTGTACTGGACGTGATTGTTTTTGGAGTGGTAATTCCTACAAAAGCAACATCTATATCTCCAAAAGTAAACATCTGATAGGCATCAAACACACTCTGATTGGTCGTCAAATCCATAAAATTGCAGCACACATAGGGGAACTTCGCTTCATCCTTCAATTTCATGAACTGCTCCATACCGTAGTCAAATTCATGATTCCCGATGGTTGCCACATCATATCCGATATCATTCATGATTTCCAAAGGATACTCACCTGATGACAATGCTCCGATGACTCCACCCTGAATACTGTCGCCGGCATCTACCAGAAGCACCTGCTTTCCTGCTGCCTCCAGTTCCTTTTTATAAGCCGCCAGTCCACTGTATCCAATGTGATCTGAAATACCACAGTGTACATCGTTGGTGTAAATGATTGCGACCTCTTCGGAAGGAGGCGTTACCACGACTTCCTCCGGCTGCGATTCCGTATTCTCTTCCGAAGTCTCCTCAGTGGCGCTCTCGATATTCGTTTCTTCCTGAGCAATCTCTGGTGTTACCTGCTGCTTCGTACAGCCACTCAGCAGTCCAATTGTCATACCTGCAATGAATAAGCCTATCCTAAGTCTTCTCATGTTTCGTCTCCTGTATGATCTTTTCAATTTTTTCTATTGAAAGAGGATAGTCATACTCTTTCTTGATTCGTTCCGCCGTATATCCCTGCTCCGCCAGATGCCTGATGGCATCACCGTAAGCAAAGTTCTGTACAAAGTCTGCCAGAGCCTCATCAAAATATGACATACCCCATCACCTCTTTTATAACTTTGTTTTCATTTTATAACATTCAAAACAGCCAACAGCAAGCAGCAAATTTATCATGATTGGATATAGTATTCATAGCATTTCTATGATACAATTTTACTGGTGCTACCATAACGGTAGGCGGTTGCCCTTCTTTTCGGAGGGTTATGCCCTCCAAAAGAAAGGAGGGATAGCCAATGGTTACATATAACGAGTTGTTTCAACTTGGAATATTAATTGTCGCTATTGTTGGTCTTGTTCTCAAGATCTCACATAAAAAATAACCGCCCCTAGCCCGGATACGGTTATTTTTTAATTTATCGTTTGGGCAACCGTCTATCGGTAGCACCTCTTTGTATCTACAATATAGCACATTCACACGTCATAGTCAATTGTCACTGAAAGATCATCAGTCATCTAAAAATTGATATTTTCTTTTAAGGACGAGAGTGAAACAGCTCTCGTCCTTTTCCAAAAGATACATAGTTATTCATATTTATAATTTCACAATCGGGTGTCGGATGACGGTCTTGCGTTTCTCGGGTGCGATTTTGCGGGGATCTCCGAGGTAGATTTCGTGGTGCTTTCTGTCACCGGAGATGTCGGTGCGGTATCCGGATTCACGGATGAATTCTTCCAAGCCTCTGACGGTAGGACCCTCGTCATCAAAGAGGCCGTGGTGCATCACCTGGGCACATAGCCCTTCCTCCCAGTCAACAAGACGTGCAATTGACAGATCCAGCCCCGGTTTCTTCTTATGAAGTCCTTCTTTTGCCTGTTCAAAGACCTCTTCGGTCACGAATTCCGGCTGGCGGATCATGGATGTCCAGTAAAATGCATTCTTATCCTTGATCTCCATGCTGGTAAAGTCCACATTATCGCCCCACCAGAGTCCCTCAAGCGGCGGTACGACATATTCAAAATAGCCCTCCGGTGCATTGCCGCTCATTTTACTCATCTTGATTCCATAAGACAGTCCGTACATGATTTCCATTGCCTGTGCATATGCTTCACAGGTATTCGGGTTGCCCTCACCGTCTATCATGATAAATTTAATCGACGGCACCTCAATCAGCATCGGTTTTGTCTTCGGCATATAAAGATCCTTATATTCCTTCTTATAATCCAGCTTTTCCATGTTAACAATCCTCCAATCTTTGAAATCCAGCTTTGTTGATGTTCATAACCTCTGTATACAATGCAGGAAGCTCATCTGTCCTGTCTTCCTTGCCCGTGATGTAGTCTACGATGACATCCTTGATCTGTGCAATCACAGGTGCCCCCTTGCCAAATATCTCTGCTGCTTCCAGCATTGCCTGATCATGATACTTTTCTCCGAGCATTCTTAATATTGTCTCCATTTTATCAAATCCGCCATGATACGGCAACGGATCCGCTGCATCAATTCCTCTGATGGCATT
>CAYRJT010000032.1:0-7533 GCA_964424675.1 uncultured Lachnospiraceae bacterium | reverse complement strand
CCATGCCATACGAAGCTCATCATACGGAAGCTTCTGCGGCTCTTTTCTTCCACAATCAAATACGGTGACACATTGTTCCTGGTCATCATAACCAGCCATCATAACATAGTGGAACGGGATGTGGTCTCCGTGATAGAGCTTTGGCAGGTACGGAAGGTAGTACATATCGAGTGCTCCCAGAATGCATGGATATCCGTTATCAATCTCTGCTTTCGCACGCTTCATTGCCTTGTCAAAGGTCTTATGTGCATAGTGTTTGTACTCAAATCCGACCACCGGTGCCAGAAATTCGTACATTTTCTTCGTACGTCCGTCTCCGAATGCAACCAGCCGCTTGAACTCATCCTTCTCTGTCTTCCTATAACAAAATGATCCGAAGCCGGACAGTACAAAGAACAGATTGGGAGGCAGTTCTTCTTTCATTTTGTGGATATACAGATCCTCAATTCCATTCCACATACATTCGTAATCGTCTAAATGATGTTCTAATTCTACTTGATTCTTTGTCATTCTCTCTTCCTCCATATTGTTTCTAAGGAAATCATAAACCCTCGCACGATGCGAGGGTCAAGAGAGTTTTTTCATTTTTTTATTTTTTCGATTGGAAAGCACACTTCTGTGATAAAATGTTCCGGATCCGGTTCATTTCCGGGCGACAGATAGTAGGTCACAAACGACATTCCTGTTACCCGGTAGCCGTTCTTTCTTACCCATTTTGCCATATAGGCATTGATTTCTCCAAGCTGATCATAGCGTCCCTGAAAAGCAAAGGTCGCCGCCTCACACTGCGGAATCTGTTGAAAGGAAAGTTCTCTGTCTTCACTGCAGATTTCTGTACAGACAGCCTGTCCTTCCTCTGCAAGCTTCTTAGACGGAAGTCTCTCGATGATCTTCTGTACTTCAACATCAATCTCTCTGATATGATAAGGCTGACCCTTCTGTGGGGGCTCCGGTGCAAATTCAATATGATGTGTTAGCGCACTGGAATACTGATTTCCTTCTGTATGCGCATCCTTCACATGAAGCCGTCCACAAATCTGATTCAGCTCATTCCAAAGCAGCCCTTCATCTTCAAATCTCTTGATTCTTCCACGCAGCGATGCAACCGTTCTCTCCGGTATCGTCTTCACAGTCACAGAAAGGGAACGCGGTTCCTCATGCTCCATTTCACTGATTGCCTGCTGCATCTTCTTAAGCTGCTCTCTGGCTGCCTCGATTTCAGCCTGCTTTTCCTTTGTCTTGCTGTGGAGAAATTCCTGCATCCGTTCCTTGGAACTGTACTGCGTCTGTATGTCTGCAATCTCCTTCAGCCCGAAGCCCAGATTTTTCAGTACGACAATCTGATTGGCCGTAGGAATCTGATCCTCTTTGTAATAGCGATACCCGGATTCTTCGTCAATATAGGCAGGCACCAGCAGTCCGATTTTATCATAATTACGGAGCATATGAATGCTGATTCCGGTTAAGATTGAAAACTCACCGATTTTAATCATCTGATTCTTCCTCACACGATATATTTCTCACAGATCTCTACGCCGACTGCACTTCGTCCTGCTGTGCCTGTAATGATTTCTTATAGGACAGATATACCCATGCAGTCAGTGCGATGACTACAGCCAGTGTCACAAGGCCTGTCTCACTGACCCAGAACATCTTATTATCGCCAGTCGTAATGGGTGCAAAAATCGTCTGGTCAAAATCATTATGTGCTGCATGCATCAGGGCTGCAGGCCAGACACTCTTGCAGCGTAGTGTCAGGATGCTGAAGATAGCGCTGGACGTCCCAATCAGAATGACGAAGACCGGAACCTTATACCATACAGGTGTCCCCGGCATATACATGCCTGAAATCAATAACGGACAATGCCACAGGCTCCAGATGAGTCCGGTAATGAGCAGCGTCTTCTCCAGCCCGAGCCACTGTACCATTCTCGGAACCAGAAACCCACGCCATCCAATTTCCTCGCCGAGTGCTGTAATCAAGCTGATGGGAATGCCTACAAGCGCTGATACTACCAGGAACGGAACGGTTGCATTTCCCATCTGCAGAGTTCCCGGATTTGCAATCCAGTAGATAACGTAGGGAAGTCCCAGATAGATAAGCGGGTACAGAAGCGCAAGTCCTATGTATTTCCATTTACATTTCTTAAATAACAGGGCTCCTTTTTCACCCTTAAAATACTTCTGTTTTGCAATGAATGCTGCAAGTGCCGGCGCCCACATCATCAGCGCAACAAAAGCCATGATACCTGTCATAATCGTCACTGTTTCCACAATCGCACTGATTGAAATTACAATGATTAGAAATAAAATCACTGCTTTCTTGTTCTTTTCTGCATAAGTTAGTTGTGTTTGTTCTGTCTCTCCCATTTTCCTCTCCTTTGAAATTCTAGATTGTTCGATACTCTATTGATGGTGTTTCTTACAATTGCATTGTCTTAAGGGCATCAATCAATATACGGTCTGTCATATCGATGATCAAACGCATTGTTCTTCTTTAGCTGCATATTCCAGAACATACCGTCCGTGAGACCGAGCCTGCCCATAAAATCATACATATGGCACTGTCCCTTCGTCAGATGTTCCGGCTTTCTCAGTTCGGCAACAACCTCTTTTGAAAAGGAACCATCCCGGCTGTACCCGCTGCCCAGTTCTTTGAGTGCGGCAAACAGCTTTTTATTCATCTTCTCAGGCATCATACTGACCCCGGCAGAGCCACCATGAACCGCAATTCCAATGAGTTCATAATTCATTTTCTTTGTGAAGCTCTTCAGATAACGAACCACATAATCAGACTGTGCACCCTCCACAAAACCATATTGGATCATGAAGCCCAGTCTCTTACCACTGCCTTCCACAGGCTTCATGCACTCAAGCACTTTCTTGACCGACCCCGGCATTGCATGTACATACAGTGGAAATGAAATGATGATTTCGTCATGCTCCTGCAGCTTTTCTGCAAGTGCTTCATGGTCTTCCTTCGCTGCATAGACAACCTCGTTCACTTTACATTCAGGTTGATTTTCCTGCATGCCCTCTATAAACTTGCGAATAAATACTTCTGTATTGCCGCGTGCTGCGTTAGGTGAACCATTCATGATGATGAGACCCTTTGATGCAGGTTTCGAAGCGTTGCCAGCTGTTACAGGGGCTGCTGTTGTCTGGCTGTTTGTCTCAAGTGCTATGCCTGCATGGTTATCTGGCTTAGAGTCTGCTTTTGTGCGGAGTTCTGACTTCGTAGTTGCTTTTATATGGAGCTCTGGCTTTATAGTTGCTTCTGTGCAGTTCTCTGGCTTTGTGGCTGCTGTATATTCAGATATCGGCTGAATGGAATAATGATCACAAAGGAACTGATACAGTAAGCGATTCAGATAAGCTTCATAAATATCCTTCTCTTCATCTGTATCAAATGAGCCCTCATAATACACTTCAATATCCGGATACTTCTCATATCGCGGAAAATGCATGGACTCGCCTTTTTTATAATTGATATACGGCAGATAAAACGGAATCATGCGGTCAAAGAGTGACTTCATATTACCGCTGACAAATTCCTGATTTGCCTTAGAAAATATAATGAGCTTATCCGCACTTAAGAATGCCCTATAGAAATCATCCAAGTCCTTATGCGCGCAGCTGCCCGGTTTTTTCAGCCAGCACGTCCAGCATCCGATACAATCCTTCACTTCTGTCTTCGTTAAATCAAGCAGATAATCACAGTCCGGATTCTCCGGTCCGCATTCCCTGACAATCACTGTCTTCATCGTTCACTTCTCCCATCCTCTGGCAGATACAAAACTCTCTTAGCCGCTCTTCTTTCGTCTTGTTCTGCTGCTTGTTTCATATATGATTTATCACTCTGATACTAACTCAGGAGACTGATTTTCAGCCTCCTGATCTTATCATTTCATATATATTAACATTCCATCAATTCATTTCCTAGTGTCAAATGTAATATCTTATTCCATCGCTACATAACACTGATCCTTGTCAAAGATAATACGGTTGTAGTAGGAATACTCATAGTCAAAGGTTCCATCCTCATGGAATACTGCATCATCTGGCCAGTAATGGAAGCTGTATGCGTAGACTGTATCATTTTGCAGGCTCAGCATAACACAATTCACATCATCGACTCCCTCCTCCTGCATCTTCAGTACACCTTCAACCTGTCCGTCCTGATTCAGGTCTACCCATTGTTCCTCTGTGATCGAAGCAGGTTTCTCCATGTATTCATATATCTTACCTGGTTCACAATATTCTGTGAAGCTGAGCATTCCGGTATCTCCTCCAAAACCATCACCGCTGACACCGTATACATTTCCATTCTCCTTGTATACCTTCTGAATGACAGACTTGATCTCATCCTCAGACTGACCCGTTGCTGTACTGTGGGTGGTCTGGCCATACATCATGATGGGCAGATCTGCATAACTGGGACAAAGCACGATATACTTGGCGCCCGCAACCAGATCCTCTGCATCCGTATAGTCCCCGTCCGGATCCTCCATAAATTCACGCTCACTAAGCTTCTTTGTAACAAACTTTCCATCCTGCAGCTTGAAGAGTTCTACATATTCACTGGCCATGTGCCCCCAATATACCATCAGTCCCTGATCCGGTGTCGAATAGAAGGAACAGTGTCCGGCATTGATTGTATCCAGCTCGTTCACCTTTCCTGCATCATAAGAATATACAATCATCGTATAAGTTGCTTCACAATCACCAGCTTTTACATACAGTTCAGGGATTCCGCTGTCATCAATGTCATATAAGAAATAGGAATCCACTATGTTTAACGGGTCACCACCATCAGGGTTAGCTGCCTGAATGTCACGCAGTTCACAAAGCTTCTCATGATATGCCTTCTGCCAGTCACTTGCCTGATCCTCCGGGAATACATATTCAATTGATTCTACTGCTTGCGCTTCCTGATCTGCTGCCTCAGTTGGCGCTTTCTCAGGCGTCGAAGCCTCCTTAATATCTGCAGTCTGCTCCTTGACCGACACATCTTCGTCCTTAGCCTCGCCAGTCTTGCTTTCTTCTGTAACAGGCGTATCCGCCGGCATCGTTCCGGCATCCGTGCCACACGCTGACAAACCCAGAACAGCTGCCGTCATTAAGGCAATCATAATCATTCTCTTCATAACGCTTCCTCCTAATGTAAATACCCACTTCAAAAGAACTTTCCCCTGATTATTTTATCATGTTTTCCATCTTCTGTATATGCTGGAAGTGAAGTAGTATTTCATTTCATTCGAAAATCTTCCTAAAGGCATTATCAATTCCAATACACTTTCTTTTCCTCAGCCTTCCACATCCTTTGGACAACAAAGACTTCCTAAATGCATTACCAATTCCAATACACTCTCTTTTCCTCAGTTTCTCGCTTCCTTTGGACAAGTAAAGCTCCCTAAATGCATTACCAATTCCAAACTACAAGGATATCCCTCACTTATTTGGAAGTTGATTAACACTCTTAGTAACTTTCTTATCCAAAATGCACATAGTAAGCTCATATTTAGATGGATTTTGGATATGCTATCATCACCAACGGCCCAGCCAGAACCTCACGTTCGGCCCTGAGTATCATGTCACTTCCGGCTGTCATTTTCCACTTTACCAGATAGGCCCTCAAACCATTCAGTTCGATTCCTGTGATGCCATACGGATGAACACAGCTGCCGGTGTTCAGATAAATACCATCCTTCGCCTGATACATCGTTTCCGCCAGTCTGGGTCTGTGTGTATGGCCAGTCACAAGAATGATACCATTTTCCTTGGCCCACTGCTCCAGCTTGCGCTCTGTTCTATCAGCTCTTTTATGATTCTTGGCAGCACTCGTCGGATCATTCACGCCAAACTGCTCCAATGGTCTCCAGAGATACCGCACCAGAAATCTTGTCAGACAACACATGACACTGTTTTTGAAATCCACCTGATGTCCATGTGTCAGCCCGATTTTCACACAGCCGTTTCCTGTCTGCAATATCACAGCCTCCGGCAGAACCCCCTCCATTACGTGGTCATGATTGCCAAAAAGACGTGTCATCCTGCATTTTCTCTCCAGAATGTCAAACAATCGGTACGTCTCACAATGGCTGCTGATAATCTGATCCCGACACCGGTTTTCCCAGAGTTCCTCGCCATCACCCAGCTCAATATAGTAATACCCCCTCTGCATATAGTATTGTAATGCCGCGACATACAGATGCTGGTTTTTCAGAAAATTATCATAAGAAGTACCCGTTCCGCGATGACAATCACTCAATAAAATATAGCGGGTGTTTTCCCCGAGCGGAAGGCACTGTGCATGTTCAAATGCATTCTGCAGCCGCCTACGATAGCCCATGATCCTCACCATGTCCGTTTTCAGACATCCTACAGCCCTGTTTTGTCTTGCATCCGGTTGCAGGCCTTCCAAATTTGCTGCATTTCTTGATATTCAGCATTCTGCGAACGACAAACGGCAGCTGATAGTATAGAAACAGCAGTCTGTCCTCACTGCTTCGAAACGGAAACGTAAACAAGTGATAAAGTGCATTCATGATAAAATTACGCAGCTGCGCAAATGCCACTCGAAAACGCCTGAACCAAGTGTTTTCAAGGTAAGTCTCTGTTGTCTGAAAGATCTTAACCACACAGTTTCCCTGATCCTGAACCTGATCCATCGGATAACCCGAGCGTGCCATTCCCCTCATAAAGGCTTCCTGCATCTCAAAATCAAAAAAGCGAACACGGTAAAATGCATTGATTCTTTCAGGTTTGATATACCTTCCTACACGAAATGTCCCCAGCCACCAGTGTCTTTTCTTATAATCCAGTAATTTTCCATCTCCTGTCTGCAAATACAGTCCAAACCCCAGCAGTTCACGTATGGAAGCCGCATCAAAATGTGTATTATGATAATCCTCCGGCTTTACGATATGATCTGCATGATAGAGTCCAATCTCTCCCCCAACAGATATCCCATACTGTCCCTTCCAGAACTCCAGCAGCCACGTCTTCCCCCTGTAATCAAAGTAAACAGGAAAACAGTCAAACACCATCCCTGCAGACACCGCCAGTTCATCATACAAAGCCTCATACCCGTATTTCTTCTGCCATGCATCCAGCCTCGTCACAAAAATATCCTGACTTTGAACATAATCATACCCCAGCGGATTGCTCAGATCATTCAGGAGAATATCCTTTCTTCCTTCAGACAGCCGCCTGACCCTCCTGTATGCGATTACTCTCCTCACCACAGCAAGTATCAGCAGCAAACCGATTGCAATGAGAACCGCAACTCTCACATAGTCCAATATATATAAATTGTTCATAGTAACTCCATTTATGGTTTTACTATAAGATATCCGAAAAACCGCGCAGAAGTGACACAAAATTATTTCATATGATACTCATTCAAGCTATCTGCCACACACAGTGCCCCACCCTATCTGGTTATTGGGCCAGATTTCAAATTAACAAACAAAAACAGTTAGTGTAAAATTATAGTTGGCAAATAAAATAAGATGTTTTGGTTATGTAAAC
>CAYRJT010000031.1:0-13452 GCA_964424675.1 uncultured Lachnospiraceae bacterium | reverse complement strand
GTTGATGATTATTTAGAACATTTTTATGTGGAAGAATAGCTCTATAAGCAATCATCAGGGATGGAGACCATACCGCATCAATCATGTAAGCTGGTGGAAAGAAGAACTGCCATCAACAGAGGAAATGGAGGAAGGCAGGAGAAATCTGGCTCGGTATGACAATTGCGTTGACTATATTATTACGCACTGCTGTTCCTCAAGTACACAGATCCTTCTTGGTGGCGCAATGTACAAACCAGATAGAGAAACATCCTATTTTGAGGATATTAGACAGAATATGAAATTCAAGAAATGGTTCTTTGGCCATTACCATGATAATCGAAATGTGAATGCAGAGGAGATCCTTTTGTATGAACAGATTATTCGGATTTCGTAGGAGTGGGATTGAGGAATTTTATCTGATATTGATGGAATTCACCGCAAAATAATAGATTGTGCCACAGCAAAGAAGGAAGGGAAACAGAGATATGAGTAGTATCACAGTGGGTGATTTGCGAAGAATACTGGAAGATGCTCCAGAGGAATATGAAGTAGTAATGGAAACTACGACGAATTATGATGTAAAGGCAGGTACCAGTTATGCTTACATCAATGGCATTCGCGAAGATAATAGCACCAGAAGTATTTATTTGATGAATTAATGGTTAGGTAATAAGAATGAAGTGATGGAGAACCGACAAAAAGTTCAGCAATGAATTTGATGTCGGTTCTTTTATACTAGAGCTACAATGACAAAATGAAAATTCTCTTCTAAAATAAGTGTATTAAAATTAATCAAAGAAAAATCATATGCTGCAATATCGCTAATGAAGCGGAGCTGGTCAGGTACTCTGTTAGTCTGATGAGTTCGAGTCTCATAGCTTCGTGGAAGTCATCTACGGTAAATGCAGCGAGACTAACTGTAAGGAGTAATGTGGAATGATACCAACTTTATATGAACCATTTAGACATTGGTCTGATGGCGGTTCTGTATTTATATTATCGGATCTACACTTCGACGACAAGGATTGTAAGCTGATGGACCCGAACTGGATTACACCAGAGGAACAAATAAATATTATCAATAAATTAGTTGGAAAGGGAGATACCTTTGTATGCCTTGGGGATATCGGTGATTCGAAATATATACCAATGATTAAGGCAAGAAAAAAGATTCTTTTATTAGGAAATCATGATGCCAAAGGTTCACATAAGAGCTTTTTTGATGAAGTCTATACGGGACCATTATTTATAGCAGATAAAATATTGCTATCGCATGAACCGGTATATGGACTTGATTGGTGTCTGAACATACATGGCCACGACCATAATAATGCTGAACCGTATAGAGAAGGCTGCAAGCATCTAAACATAGCAGCTAATGTTTGCAACTATACTCCAGTTAATTTAGGTTCAGCTGATAAAAAAAGGGATTTTATCTGATATTGATGGAATCCACCGCAAGACAATAGATCGTGCGGCAGCAAAGAAAGAAGGGAAGATAGTATGAGTTATGACATTTCGCTAAAAGATCCAGTTACTAATCAAACTGCGCAGGTTCCGGGTCATTTAATGATAGGTGGTACATATTTGGCAGATTATCATCCGGAAACAAATACATTTACGCCCGCATTAAATACGAGCGCAGAGTTGAATATTACTTATAACTATGGCGACTACTATTATGAGACGTACAGAGATTTAGGTATCAGGACAATATATGGAGTAACCGGACTTGATAGTATTCCAATGTTGGAGAAGATTGCCGAGAACATTAAAAGAAAATACATGTTTGGTGACGACTGGGTTACATCAAAGCGGACAAAGAAAATATTCTTGGATAAGGATGGAAATTCTTTCCATGCTAACGAGGTATTGGACAAGCAGATTGATTATGTATCAACGGAAGAAATTGAATATGAGATTAGTGAAGGTGATACCTCTAATTATTGGAATAGTACAGCTGCAAACGCCTTAAAACCAGTATATCAATTAATTGCATTAGCCAAAATGAGACCTGATTGTATTTGGGAAGGGGACTGACTGTATGGATTTAAAAGCTTATTTGCAAATTGAGGAATACAAAAATTTGCTCGAAAATAATAATATTAATATACCAAGACTCAGAGGCATTGATCTTTGTTCGAACATGATACCTTGGACAAAAGAGGAGTTTGAAAGAGAAAGATTTGGTATTTGTAATCATACATGTGAAAGTCTATGTACAGCTAAACCATTTTGGAGTAGTCAGCCTGAATATTATGAATTAAGTACTCGGACAGATTCTTTAAAGAATTATTATATGTTAAAGGAAGGAAAGTCCACATCCTATAATGGAATTCATTGGGAAAGAATTCACGGATGGAAAAGGAAAGTATTAAAAACCGCTATACATAATAATATAAGTAAATTTGAAAAATATGTTTCTGCTTGGGATAAATATTGTGGTCGTACTGATATTATAAGAATTCATACGAGGATAGGCGGATCCAATTGGAATTATTATGGCGGGTTAGAAATAGCACGTGAGCCTTGGTTTGTTGAAAAAGTTGATGATTATTTTGATTCTACATATTGTGATATATATGTAAAAATTAATTTGTAAGCAGATGTCTAGGAAAAGCTGTTGAGATAGTGCGATAAAAAGAGAAATATTCGAATATAGTCAATATTTTATGCTTCTTCGCATATAATATAGATACCAAGAGAGCCTTCTCTTCCTAGAAACAGGACACGAAGTATAAGGTGTTTGCTTCCGTTGCACTGGCAACGTAAAAACTTTGCTTTTACTCTTTAGCATAGAGGATAATTAAGTCAATCAGGTGTAAGGCCTGTGATTTGGTGGCAAAGCACCATAACTAAACCGGTTTATTTCATGATAAATAACTAGACAAAACTGGCTTAATATACTATTACATAGATATAAAACGTCAAAGGTGGCATATAGTGGCGATTTTGTTAAAGTCGTGGATATGGATGCGTTATTTGATTAGTGCTATAATCAGCCATGAAATAGTTGCTGCCAATTTTGATGGCTGATTATCTGAACAAACCCAATTTGAATTTAACAAGGATAGAATTTTCAACATTTCAAGTTACGTTTAAACGCGTATAAACGCTCATAAATTCTTCAAAAAATAGCACTTGATTTATGAGAATTCTTGTATCTATGAGATGGTAAAAATAGCAAAGTGGGATTTTTGGTGCAAAGCTCCAGACAGAGAAAGAACTAGAGGAAAACAAGAAACGTGGAGGTGGAGGAACGATTCATTTTATGGATGAACTCCCAGAATATAAAGATATTTCAGATAAATATCGCGGAGAAGAAAAGCGTACCGATTTGGTGCGCTTTATTTGTCGTATAAATAAAAATACCTGATGCAACTGATGTAAAACTATATAATGTTTACTATTGTTGACTTTTTGTGCATAAATGTATATAATAGTGAACATAATAACCGATAAGGCGGACGGACGATGAAAAAGGCAGTTTATAATATTTTACCGGCAACAGAAGAAGTTCTGACCACAATGGGAGAACAGATTAAATTGGCAAGATTAAGACGTAATCTGCCAGCTACACTAGTGGCAGAACGTGCGGGAATCAGTAGAGCTTCATTGTGGAAAGTTGAATCCGGAAATCCAGCTGTGGCACTAGGTATATATGCAGCTGTTTTACATGCATTAGGGGGCCTAGATAAGGATTTGCTTCTTGTAGCGCAGGATGATGAGTTGGGAAGACAAATGCAAGATCTTGATCTAATAACTAGAAAAAGAGCAACCAGGAGGAAAAAATAGTGCCGATAGAAGAAAAAATTGTATATGTATATGACGATTTTTCGGAGGACAAACCAGTTTTGCTCGGAAGGCTGTATGTCGGAGTTATTAAGGGTGGAGAGACATATTCTTTTGAATATGATATCGAGTGGCTTAAAAAGAATAAATTGTCCATGCACCTTGATCCAGAGTTACAACCATTCCAAGGTAGACAATTCCCTTTAGGAAAAAACATATTTGGATTATTTGCAGATGCGTCACCTGACAGATGGGGACGCGTACTCATGAATAAGAGAGAACGAATTCTGGCAGAACAAGAAGGACGAAGACCAAGAAAATTGCATGACAGTGACTTTTTACTAGGTGTTTACGACGAGACAAGAATGGGAGGAATTCGATTCAAGTTAGAGGAAGACGGGGAATTCCTTTCGGATGATAAGGAGACAGCAGCCCCTCCCTGGACTTCGTTACGTACTTTGGAGGAAGCATCCAGAAATTTTGAAAATGATGAAAACGGAATATCACAAAAATGGCTTAACCAGTTAATTAGACCAGGATCTTCCTTAGGTGGAGCAAGGCCAAAGGCTACAGTGGTGGATGCATCTGGACAATTGTGGATAGCAAAATTTCCATCCAAAAACGATGAAAGTGATACGGGAGCATGGGAAAAAGTAGTTCATGACCTGGCAAGAATGTGCAGATTGAATGTACCAGAATCAAAGGTGGAGAAATTTTCAAAATTGGGAAGTACTTTTTTAGTGAGACGTTTCGATAGAGATGGTGATAAACGTATTCATTTTGCATCGGCGATGACCTTGCTAGGGAAAACAGATGGTGCATCTGCACAGGATGGAACAAGTTACCTCGATTTGGTTGCATTCATTAAATCACATGGAGCAAATCCAAAGGCGGATTTGATTGAATTATGGAAAAGAATTGTATTTAATATGCTTGTTACAAATACAGATGATCATCTTAGAAATCATGCATTTATGCTATCTGAAAACGGATGGACATTATCACCTTTATATGATGTGAATCCAGTTCCATATGGAGATGAATTATCACTACTTGTTGACGATGAGGATAATAGCATATCAACTGGTCTGGCTATTAGAACAGCATATCGTTTTGGAATTTTAGAAAAAGAAGCAACAAAGATTGTGGATGAAATGATTGAGATTGTTAGAGATAATTGGGAACAACTAGCAAAAGAATATGGTCTAACACGAGGACAGATTGAATATATGAGACCTGCATTTGGAGAATGCTATAAAATTTAAAAATAAACATTGCAATCCCACAATGAAGACTTTATACTTAATTCAGTAGCAATTTGTCTATCAAATTTTAGCAGTACCAATTCTTTTATGATGCTCCAAGATCAGTCACCCTAAAAGGCACTTGCCACACTGGGGACACATCGATTTGGCAGTATCACGGATTATCACGATATCTAGAAAAAGCAGATTTCAAGTGCAAATCCTCTACCACGTAGCATGATGGTGGGAACGAGGGTAATCGCACAGTGAGTTCCCAACGATGAAGACCATCGAGAAGTAGAATGCCGTATTTATGCGGGTTTGAAGCACTTTCAAGGTAGTAAAAACCGCTTTTTGACATCAATTTGACATCAAAATATTATGTCAGTATGGACAAATATGGACTAATATGTACCGTACAGACAATACCTTAACCAAAAACTTAATAGGTTTAGTGCTATTAAAAGGACATTTTCCAAGACTATGGAGAGTGTCCTTTTCTGTTGTTATGGTGTAGTAAAAATGAATAGGAGGTCATGAAGATGACAAATACAGCGTTAAGTGCAATGAGTAGCGAGATTACTCAAAAAGTAACTTTCAGTGGACAAAAACACAAAGATTTCTACTTAGAGTATCTGCCAAAGTGTAGGTATCAAGATGTGTATCATGAAGCATTGGTATATTGCTTGGGAATAAGTGAGGACACAAGGCGAAATGCGGAGCGAATTTATGATTTTCACAGTGGATGCGTAAAAACAGAGTGTCTTCAGGAAGGGTGGATTACAAGTGGAAGTGCACGGATTGTGCGGTTAGCATTTAATCTATATTGTAATGGAACACCGAGCGTTAGTGACTATGAAAATGATGCTGAAAAGGCTTTGAATGAGAGCCGGGAGTATTCAGTGGAAGAATTGTTTTGCTGCGGCTATGCACCATACTTTTGGGAAGCAGTCAAGATACGTTAGCGGAATAATTAATAATCAAGTAACATTAGACGATTTGTTTTATGAGATATAATTCACTCCAAAAATCGAAAAAAATATTAGATTTGGAGGAGTAATCATGAAAGAGATGAACAAGATTATTAGAGATATTCTAAGGATGGATGTTACGTCATCAATTATTATTTAGGCGATTGGTATGTTGATAAATGTGCCTGGGCGAGTAAGTCAGACTGCAAGAGCCAAGCCACAAGTATTAAGAAGTTTTATAAGTGCATGCTAGAACACAATTTGGTTAAAAACGAAGATTATCAGCATTTAGTTAATTCGATAAAAGAAAACCTGGAAGAATGGATGGAAACTATTGAACGCTATGATGCGTGGCTTATGTGCAGTTAAAGAAGAGCTTTTCTGCAGCACTTAATTAGAGAGGGCGGCTTTAGATGATTACTTCATCGTTCGTTGTGAAGGGAACGAAACCCGCTATGAGTTCTGCGTAAGGAACGGATGGCAGGAATATATCGACACGATGCTTGTGATGGACTATCTTATTTTAAATCGTGACCGGCATGAAGCCAATATTGAAATTCTCAGAAATGCAAGAAGGAAGAGCTGCCGAATGACACCATTCCTTTGAGTTTTCTATGAAAAAGGTTTATAATTTGCTTAGAAATGTTTATTAGAAGGGAGCAAATTTTATGTCCGGTTATGTTACACAACAGACAATTCTATGGAAACTGATTGCGGGAGGAATTGGAGTGCTTGTTCCAATTCTTGTACTTTTGATATGAAAAAAGAAAACCGGGGGCAAGGTAAAACCAGCGGTGGTAGGAGCCATCACCTTTATTCTGTTTTCACAGATTTTGGAGGGAATACCCAAATATATATTCTTCACAGGGGAATCTTCACTTTCTAATTATGTATGGAGCCATACATGGGCATATGTCTTGATTGGCTGTCTTCTGGCAGGCATCTTTGAAGAAGTTGGGAGATACGTTGTATTTCGATTATTTCTTAAGGAGTATCGAGATAGAAAAGATGCGATTATGTATGGAATTGGTCATGGTGGAATAGAATCTATCCTGATACTTGGTATCTCCGGATTGAGTAGTTTGGGTATGGCAGCAGCAATTAACAATGGAAGCATGGCTAAGAGTCTGGAGACTATGAGTATAGGACAGGCAAATGCTGTAAAATTTCAGATGGCAGCAATTGTCGGTTATGGATTGGTTGGAGTATTGTTTGATGTGTTTGAGCGCATTTTGGCAATGACACTTCACATTGCATTATCCGTTATCGTATTTCAGTCCGTGAGAGAAAAGAAAATAGGATTATTATTTTTGGCAATTTTCTTGCATGCATTTTTTGACATTCCGGCAGCTTTGTATCAGTGTATGACGATTACCAAAGGTATAGCGGAATTATGGCTGCTGTTTAATGTGGCGATCGTTGGTTTGTTTGCCAGGATATCTTACCGGAAACTGAAGGATTATATATAAAATATTTAACTTGACGGGAGTTTGATTTGTCGAGAAGCAGATAAGGAGTAGAATACAGATGAACAAAAAGAGAATACTATGGATATCCGTAATATGCCTAATGATACTAGTTGCCGCCTTTTTCATCTATAAAGAAGTTCAGATGTCATATGATAAAAGCGCTTCTGCTGTTAGTGTGATTGGTGGAGCTGATGGACCAACCTCAATATTTCTGGCAGGCAAAATAGGAGGAGATGATACAGTGACATATACACAGATTACGATGGACGAAGCAAAGCAGATTTTTGAGTCGGACTCAGATGGTACTTATATTATTTTGGATGTTAGGCGTGCAGATGAATTTGCAGAGGGACATATCCCCGGAGCCATTAATATAGCGAACGAATCCATAGACTCAGAAGTACCAGCAGAATTGCCTGACATGGATCAGATTATCTATGTCTACTGCCGCAGTGGAAATAGAAGCAAACAGGCAGCAGAGAAGCTGGCTGCGATTGGATATACCAATATCATTGAGTTTGGTGGGATCGTGGATTGGACTGGAGATATAGAAAAATGAGGGCGGTATAATGGCAAAGCAGGCAGAAGAAAAGACAAATGTGATGCGTGTACTGGACAGTAAGAAGGTTGTGTACAAACACTATTGTTATGCAGACACAGATGCAGTCAGCGGTATGGAAGTAGCCGGAGTTCTGGGGCAGAATCCGAATCAGGTATTCAAAACGCTGGTGACTACCGGCAAGACCAATGCACATTATGTATTTGTGATACCGGTGAACCAGGAATTAAATCTCAAGGCGGCGGCAAAGGCTGTTGGCGAGAAGAGCATAGAGATGTTAAAATCCAAGGATTTGCTTGGACTGACAGGGTATATTCATGGAGGCTGTTCTCCAATTGGTATGAAGAAGTTCTTTACGACCGTCATTGATCAAAGCGCAGAGAATTTCGACACAATCCTTTTCAGTGCAGGTAAGATTGGATACCAGGTGGAAGTCTCTCTTACTGATCTGCAGAAGGTGATTCGATTCTCACTGGCTGAAATTACAGAGTAGTTGACTGAATTAGAACTATATAGTACCATTTCAAACAGGAGGAACTGCAGTATGAACACCAGAGGTGGTTTTTTAATCTCTCAGATCAAACAGGTTCAGGGACGCTTATTTGAAAAGCTGTTGACGGATGCGGGAATCAGTGATTTTAATGGAGCACAGGGGCGTATCCTATATGTCCTATGGCTGGAGGATAATCTGTCCATCGTAGAGATTGCTGCCCGGACGGGACTTGCCAAGACGACACTGACCAGTATGCTGGAGCGTATGGAGAGCAAAGGACATGTGAGAAAGTGTTTTGACCAGGAGGATAAGAGAAAGGTCAGAATCTGTCTGACAGAGAAAGCGAAAAGTATGGAAGAGAAGTATCGAGAGGTATCTGAACAGATGAATCGGATCTTCTATAAAGGATTTACTGATCAGGAGATTGCTGAATTTGATCATGAACTGGAGAGAATTCTTAAAAATTTGGAGGAATAGGTGAAATAGCAGGGGCAATGCATTTCACCTATTTTTTTGTATCTTTTAGTTTATGGGTTCAACATTCTCTATGATTTTCTTGGAGATGAAGGTTAGTACGATACAGATGACAAAGGCACCGAGGAAGATGCTGCCGACGTGACTGGCAAGCTTCTCGAATAAGAAGCCATATATAATCTGTCCAAGGGGATTGGAACACATAGCAAGGCAGCTTAGTAAAGCCATAACCTTACCAAGAACCTCTGCAGGAGTCACCCACTGCGCATAAGAGATCATTTCTACGGAGAAAATCGTGGAGGCAATCATCATAAAGCAGCATGCGGCTACAACGATTCCATAGGAGAGCATCGGAATTTCTTTAAATGTGACTGCAAGTGTAATCATAGGAAGAACACAGGAGCAAAGCAGAATCAGGGACCAGGATTTCTGCAGATTGAGTTTACTTCCTCTGATTCCGGCAAGAGAATTCACCATATTAATGATGGCATTGGCAGAATTCAGATGAACTGCATCCTCAAGTGCAGGAATAGACGCCTGTACTGCAGGCTGATAGGCACCCTGAATACCGAAGAGCAGCATTATGGAAGAGTTCCATTATCCAATATAGGATAGCATGATACTTTGTATCTGCTGTTTTGGAATTGCATGTACTTGTGGAGCCTGTTACTTGTTTAGTTCAATATATATACTTCTATTGTAGATTATCGCCTTATCCATTATAATACAAGGGCAGGAGAACTTTGATACAGAAGATATATGGTATCAACAGCGGACACATGTAAAGTAACTGCAGAAAAGAATGGATATTAATGATATCATTGCATAAAAATTGTAGAAAAACGAGGAGAATCAATAATGAAGAAAAGAAAGATTCGGGTGCTATGTTTATGTGGCATTATCGCGATGATGTTCTCTGCCTGCAATAAAAAGCCGGCTGACACACCGGCAGCCCAGACAGAGGCAGTGACTGCAGACTCGACGAAACAGACATCACAGGACAGTGGTGCAGCAGAGGAAACAAGGACATACGATGACAGTCTCATAACAGAGGCATATTCCATCGAAAAGGAAATCACATTTGACCCGGGTACGGAATATGAGTACAAGGAGAATTTCTCCTACCATATCCCCCAGCTGTCCGATGAGACAGCAGATGCGAAAGCAATCAATCAGGAGATCCTGAATGCATTTGAGAAAATGGCAAAGAAGCTTGAAACTGCAGACGAGAACTATGATGAGTACATCAATGGTGTCAGCTATCAGACGACATGGAATGACAGCCTGCTGAGTCTCGTGATCGAGTCTGCTTACATGTACGCTGATGCGAGAGAATATATGGTTTATAATTACGACTTTGAGAATGGTACGAGACTCACAAATGCTGATCTGGTCGAGAGAGCCGGTCTGTCAGAGGATGCGTATATTAAGACCCTCCGATATGCAGCAGTGGCTGAATCAGATAAAACGGCAGATGAATTGAATGCAGCACAGGAGGAAAGCTATGACGAGGGTATAACCGATGAAATGCGCCAGTCATGGCATGCAGAGGAGATACTTCTTCGCGCGCAGACGATGTCAGATCGATATACGAATATGGATACACCGCTCTATATGAATGCAAATGGAAATCTTGAAGCAATCGCACGCATCGGTGTCATGGCAGGAAGCGGATGGTATTATCAGAACATCGAAATCAAAAAAGGTGAGGAAATTCCAGAGGATATAGATAGTCAAAATGGAAGCATCAGTATGGATGATGAGGAATCAACAGTATTCAATCAGACATTGCTCCGCCTGCAGGGAGATGAGGGCTATAAGACATCCAAACAAGACAGAGAGTACTATATCGGTATTGATTCCTCAAACGGTAATTTTCTATATCAGGACTACACAGCAGACGGAGAGGACAGTCTGAATCTAAGCGGTTCATTGAAATATTCCGGCATGAATGAAAAGGGCTTGATCTTTTCTTTTATTCTAGATGAACAGGATGGCCAGCCAATCAATGAAGAGAATCAGAAAACGGGCACATTTCTGATGGTAGTTCCCTCAGATGAGGATTATGACTATGACAGGCTGACGATATGTCCTTTGGAAGGAACAGATCTATTCAATGCAGGAGAACAGGGTGAAACAGTTCTGGAGAGGACATATGGTTAACACTGAAAAATACGATTCAAGGAGAGAAAATTATGAGATTTGAAAATGATCACGGAGCATTGGTATGCTATCATCAGGGAGAACGTGTCAGGATCGAGGCATGGGGCAGGGATTCCTTTCGTGTACGTGCGACACGTCTGATGGATTTTACACAGAATCAATGGGCATTGACAGAAGAAATAGAGAAATGCCCTACAGAGATTACCTTCCAGGAGGAAGACTTCTGGGTAGGGGACGGAACGATAGAGAAGAAGGAATATGCAACCATCCGGAACGGACAGCTAAAGGCAGTCGTGAATTTTGTGGGTATTATTTCATTTTTTAAAAATGACAAACTGATACTTCGCGAGTACTTCCGCTTTTATGGCGGGACGATTTCGAAGGAGAGCCGCTGCCTAAAGATACCCGGACGTGAGTGGAAGGGTGTGATCGGAGGAAGTGAGCATTCCCTGAATCTGAAATTTGAGAGCAATGAAGGTGAAAAGCTCTATGGAATGGGACAGTATCAGCAGCCATGTATGGAACTGAAGGGCTGTGTGCTGGAGCTGGCACAGAGAAACTCTCAGATATCTGTACCGTTTGCTGTATCTTCACTGGGTTACGGCTTTCTGTGGAACAATCCCGCAGTAGGACAGGTCATCTTTGGCAAGAATTATACAGAGTGGACAGCCAGATCGACCAAAGAAATGGATTACTGGATCACTGCAGCTGATACCCCTAAGGAAATCCTGCAAAGGTATACCTCTGTGACAGGACACGCGGAGATGTTTCCGGAGGATCTGATGGGACTCTGGCAGTGCAAGCTGCGTTACCGCACACAGGCAGAGGTTCTCGAGGTGGCTCATCAGTATCAAAAAGAGGGAATCAAGATCGATCTGATCGTGATTGACTTCTTCCACTGGACGGTGCAGGGCGACTGGAAATTCGACAGCAAATACTGGCCGGATCCGAAGGCGATGGTAGACGAGCTGCACTCCATGGGTATCAAGGTCATCGTATCCATCTGGCCATCTGTAGACCGTAAAAGCGAGAATTTTGAGCCAATGATGGAAAAGGGACTGCTCATCAAGACAGAGCGTGGCGCAGCGCAGACCTATGATTATCAGGGAGACTGTGTGGAAATTGATCCTTTTAATCCGGAAACAAAGAAATATGTCTGGGAGGTCTGCAAGAAAAACTACTATGACTTCGGCATCGATGCCTTTTGGCTGGATAATTCCGAGCCTGATTACTGCGTCTATGATTTTGATAATTACCGCTACTGTATCGGACCTGCACTGGAGGTCAGCAATCTATATCCGCAGATGTACAGTCGTATTTATTATGATGAAATGAAGAAAGCCGGGAATGAGCACGTTGTGAATCTGCTGCGTAGTGGGTGGGCAGGCTCGCAGAAGTATGGCAATGTGATCTGGTCCGGAGATATTCCGAGTACATTTGAGGCCTTCTTTGATCAGATCAAAGGTGGACTGAATATGGGACTTGCAGGGATTCCCTGGTGGACGACGGATATTGGCGGGTTCATGACGGATGATGTAGAAGATCCGGACTTTAGACAGCTGCTGATCCGCTGGTATCAGTTCGCGGTATACTCTGCAGTATTCCGTATGCACGGAGACAGAGGCCCCTATAATATTCCACCACTGGACGACAGGGACTGGGGCGGCGGATATCTTCATACCGGCCAGCCGAATGAGCTGTGGAGCTATGGAGAGGATAATTACCGGATCATGAAGAAGTATTATGATATCCGTATTTCCATGCATGATTATATCAAAAAACTGTATGAGGAGGCTCATACAAATGGCTCACCACTGATTCGCACGATGTTCTATGAGTTTCCACAGGATGAAAAATGCTGGGAATGTGATGACCAGTATATGTTTGGAGACAGATATCTTGTGGCACCGATCGTACATCTGAATGAATATAGACGAGAGGTATATCTGCCAGAAGGGGAATGGAGACTGACCTCGACCGGTGAACAGTATACCGGAGGTAAAACAGTGACAGTCGATGCACCGATTGATTATATGCCTGTATTTGAGAAAGTATAAAAACAGAATTATTAGCGAATTTACTCTAAAGTCCTCAAAGAATTGGCCGATAAAGAATATATAGGATGAACAGAGTGTGTCCTAATATCCACGGAAGGAGGAACCGTTATGCGTATAGAGGCATATAACCAGATTAACCAGATCTATAATGCGAACAAATCAACGAAGGCTAGTAAAACCTCCAAGACCAGTTCGTCTGATCAGGTGCAGATTTCAAGCATAGGAAAGGATATCCAGACCTTGAAACA
>CAYRJT010000030.1:0-13590 GCA_964424675.1 uncultured Lachnospiraceae bacterium | reverse complement strand
AGAAAATGATTATGTTAGGAAATGAAGCAATTGCCCGTGGCGCATATGAAGCCGGTGTGAAGGTTTCAGCAGCTTACCCGGGAACACCGAGTACAGAGATCAGCGAGAATCTGGTGCAGTATTCCAAGAACGGAACGATTGGAAACGGAGATCTGTACTGCGAGTGGTCACCGAATGAGAAGGTAGCAACAGAGGTTGCCATCGGAGCTTCCATCAGTGGTGTACGTTCTTTAGTCTCCATGAAGCATGTCGGCGTGAACGTAGCAGCAGACCCGCTATATACAGTTTCCTATATCGGAGTCAATGGAGGTATGGTCATGATTGCCGCAGACGATCCTGGCTTATACAGCTCACAGAATGAACAGGATACCAGAATGGTTGCACGTGCAGCACAGGTTCCGGTACTGGAGCCGTCTGATTCACAGGAAGCCAAGGATTTTGTGAAGTTTGCGTTTGATATGAGTGAGAAATACGATACACCGGTTATCGTTCGCACGACCACACGTCTGGCACATTCTCAGGGAATGGTTGAGTTATGCGACAGAACAGAGGTGCCGGATAAGCCATATGAGAGAAATATCGCAAAGAACGTGATGATGCCTGCCAATGCAGTGAAGCGTCACTTAGTTGTAGAGGCACGCACGAATCAGATGATTGAGGACGGATGCAGCTTCCCGATTAACCGTGTGGAGATGAATGACACGAAGATTGGTGTCATCACAAGCGGAATTCCTTATCAGTATGTGAAGGAGGCTCTGCCGAACGCATCAGTTTTGAAGCTGGGCGTTGTCAACCCTCTTCCGAAGAAGCTGATTGAGGACTTTGCAGCAAAGGTTGATACACTTTATATTGTAGAAGAACTGGATCCAGTTATTGAACTGCAGGTAAAATCATGGGGCATTCAAGCCATTGGTAAAGAAATCTTCACAGTACAGGGAGAATACAGTGCAACGATGCTCCGCAGAGCAATTGGTGGAGAAAAGGTTGACATAAAACCAGCGGCACAGATTCCGAACAGACCGCCTATCCTCTGCCCGGGATGTCCTCACAGAAGTGTATACTCTGTACTGAACAAGCTGAAAATCCATGCAGCCGGAGACATCGGATGCTATACGCTCGGTGCAGTTGCTCCGTTAAGTGTTGTGGATACAACAGTATGTATGGGTGCCAGCATTTCTACACTTCACGGAATGGAGAAGGCAAAGGGCAAGGATTACATCAAGAACTGGGTTGCAGTCATCGGCGATTCCACCTTTATGCATACAGGTATCAACTCTCTGATGAATATGGTATACAACCAGGGTACAGGAACCGTCATGATCTTAGACAACTCCACAACCGGTATGACCGGTCATCAGGATCATGCAGCGACCGGCAAGACCTTGCAGGGCGATACGGTATATGCCATCAACATCATGAAGCTATGCCAGGCAATGGGAATTAAAAACGTCACAGAAATAGATGCTTTTGATACAGTAGGACTTGAGAAGCTGTTAAAGGAAGAGACAGCGAAGGATGAAGTTTCCGTTATTATCACAAAGGCTCCATGTGTACTATTAAAGAGCAATCCTCCGATTACGAAGAAGTGTTATGCAGACAGTGAGAAATGTAAGAAATGCGGTATGTGTATGAAACCGGGCTGCCCGGCACTGACGAAGCAGGCTGACGGAACAGTGAAGGTAGACGATACAATGTGTAACGGCTGCGGACTCTGCAAGGGCTTATGCAAATTCGGTGCAATCACGGACGTTCCCGTATAATTGCTGTATAAACAGTAACCCCAACTGGACGTAATCTATGGTCTAGGGCTGGACAGATATTGCATTTATAGGAATCAGTAAGAAATTTGTAGATTAATGAAATGGTTAACATAAGGCATAAGCGTGATGCTCATGAAAGAGCTATAGGAGGATAACAATATGGAAACAAAAAATATTATGATTGTAGGTGTAGGCGGACAGGGAACACTGCTGACCAGCCGTATACTCGGAGGAATTACCATACATGCAGGCTATGATGTCAAGCTGTCAGAGGTACACGGTATGGCACAGCGTGGCGGAAGCGTTGTGACGTTTGTCAGATATGGAGACAAGGTGGCAGAGCCAATCGTAGAAGAGGGATGCGCAGATGTACTGATTGCCTTTGAGAGACTGGAAGCACTCAGATATGCACATTATCTGAAAAAGGATGGGGTGATCATCGCCAATGACCAGCGCATTGATCCGATGCCGGTAGTCATAGGAGCAGCAGAATATCCGCAGAATATTTTAGAAGAGCTTGCAAAGGAATATAAGGTAATCTCAGTGGATGCAATGGCAGAAGCCAAGAAGCTTGGCAATCCAAGAGTTTTTAATGTCATCGTCCTCGGCATTGCTGCACAGCATATGGACTTCTCGAAGGAAGACTGGCTGACCGTCATCGAGAAGACTGTAAAACCGAAGACGGTGGAAATCAACAAGAAGGCATTCGAGGCCGGCTATGCCATGTAAGCAAAGCAATCCGTGCATCAATCAAAAAATCGAAAAATAAGAGGAGGTCATCAGCATGATATGGAATGAGACGAAGGAATGCATGAGCAGAGATGAAATGCAGGCGCTGCAGAGTGCAAGGCTTGTAAAAACAGTAGATAAGGTATACCACAATGTAGAATTCTATCGCAAGAAAATGCAGGCTGTCGGCTTAGAGCCGGGAGATATCAGAGGAATCGAGGATTTGCCAAAGCTTCCGTATACAACGAAATTAGATCTGAGGGATAACTACCCGTTCGGACTGTTCGCGGTACCGATGTCAGAGGTCGTGAGAGTTCATGCATCCTCAGGAACAACAGGCAAGGCAACCGTAGTTGGTTATACAAGAAGAGACATTGAAATCTGGAGTGAGTGTGTGGCAAGAGCCATGTCACAGGCAGGTATTACAAAGGAAGACAGAATCCAGGTCGCTTATGGGTATGGATTATTCACCGGAGGACTTGGCGCACATTACGGCGCAGAGCATCTGGGTGCAACCGTTATCCCGATGTCGACCGGCAATACGAAGAAGCTGACAACAATGATGCAGGATTTCGAGGCGACAGCCATTGCATGTACCCCTTCTTACTTACTGCACATTGCAGAGACACTTGAAGAATCCGGTGAGATTGCTAACATTAAATTAAAGGCAGCTATCTGTGGAGCCGAGCCGTGGACAGAGAATATGCGTCTGCAGATCGAGGAGAGACTGCATATCAAGGCATATGATATCTATGGACTTTCTGAGGTCATGGGACCCGGCGTGGCATGTGACTGTCAGTATCATAAAGGACTGCACGTATATGAGGATCATTTTCTTCCGGAAATCGTAAGTCCCGATACACTGCAGCCGGTAGCAGAGGGAGAGACCGGAGAACTTGTATTCACGACACTTACGAAGGAAGCCCTGCCGCTCATCCGTTACAGAACCAAGGATTTGACCAGCATTGATTACAGCAAATGTGAGTGTGGCAGAACACTTGCACGTATTTCGAGATTTAAGGGACGTTCTGACGACATGTTGATCATCCGCGGCGTCAATGTATTCCCGTCACAGATTGAGGCAGCACTGCTTGAGGTTGGTGAGACGACACCGAACTATCTGATTATTGTAGACAGAGTGGATCATCAGGATACATTGGAAGTGCGTGTAGAGGTGGATGAGAAATATTTCTCAGATGATATGGCTTCATTAGATCAGCTGACTAAGAAGATTGCAGCAGTTTTGAAACAGGCACTTGGCCTTGCAGTCAAGGTCAAGCTGGTAGAGCCTAAGACGATCGAGAGAAGCGAAGGAAAAGCAAAACGCGTCATTGATAAACGTCACTTAGTGTAGTAAACTATAAGAGTAGACTACATGAGGGTTCGGATAACTGAAAGAGTATTACAGTGATATATCATTGAAAGGGGATGTTACAATGGCAGTGAAACAGGTATCGGTCTTTATGGAGAATAGAGAAGGCAGACTGGAAGAGGTAACAAAGACGCTAAAGGATGAGGGCATCAACATTACATCCTTAAGCCTTGCAGAGACAGCAGATTATGGCATCTTAAGACTGATCGTTTCAGACCCGGAGCGGGCACTGACAGCGCTTAAGGCGGCAGATTTTTCATCGCGAATTACAAATGTGGTTGCAGTGAAGCTGTCCCACGAGATTGGTTCATTTCATAAAATGCTGAGCGAATTAAAGAACATCAATATTGAATATATGTATGTACTTTCTACAAGCGAGTATGCTTCCATGATCGTCAAGATTGCAGATTATGAGAAGGCAGAGAAGATTCTGACAGACCAGGGATATACGCTGCTGTCGGAGGAAGAAGCATACAATGCAAATGTAGTTCAGGCATAGGAAGTGAACTTTGCTGTTATGATTAGCAGAGCAGCAATAAGTTTCCAAACAGATTGTTTATCAGCCACGCGGCGATTGTCACGTGGCTGTATTTTTACCATAAAAACATACATCCTGAATCGTATCACATTCAGAGAGGGAAGGAAAAGGCGTGACCGACGAATTATTTGAACAAAGTATCCGGCGGATACAGCAGGGAGATCAGGAAGGACTGAAACAGATCTATGAAGCCTATATTGCCTTTATTTATTCTGTTATCTATGCAGTGCTGAAAAATAAGGAAGGTGCAGAGGATGTGACGAGTGAGTTCTTCATCAAGCTATGGAGGGTGGCTGACCAGTATCAGTTTGGAGGAAAGCACAAGGCCTATCTGGCAACCATAGCACACAATATGGCGATTGACTCTATCAGAAAAAATCATCGTGAACAGGCGACAGAGGAAATTCAGGATGTGGTGGACACAGGGACAGCAGTCAGCACGCTTGGTATGCAGGCGACGCCAGTCGAAGACAGTGTGGTCGGCGATTTGACGATGAAGGAGGCCATCCGGACACTCAAGGAGCCGGAGCAGGAGGTACTGAGCATGAAGATATTCGGTGACCTGACATTTACAGAAATAGCGAAGATCCTGCAGCAGCCAATGGGAACGGTCACGTGGCGATACCGGACGGCGATAGAAAAATTACGAAAAAGTTATGGAAAGGAGGTACGGCGATGAAGGAGCAGGAATTGAATCAACAGGCAAGCGATGAACAGGAAGTAACAGAATCAGAATTGCTGGAAAATGAAGCAGTGGAACAGGCATACAAAGCTGAAATGCAGACAGAAATCCCTGATTTGTGGGATAGGATTGAAGCCGCACTTCCGGAGAAAAATTCTACCAGCGGTAAGAAGATTTTATCTTTCAGAACAATCAGAACAGCCGCTCTGATCGCGGCGTGCCTTTGCATTACATTTATGATTCCTACGATATTGTCTATTGGAAAGCACAGCAGTGCCGAGAGTGCCGCATCAGCCGAAGCCCCTATGGAGGCTGCGGCAGCGGAAGAGGCATCGGCACAGGATACGGCGGCAGCAGAAACAGCAGAGGAGGCACCGGCGGCAGATGCATTCATGGAAGAAGCAGCATCAGCAGATGAAGCGGTATCAGCGGGTGAAGCAACAGAAGAAATGCTGGCAGCAGATGCGGCGGAACCTTCGAGTGCCACAGATGTGACGGCAGCGTCAAAAGAACAGGCGCAGGAGCTTGAAGGAAATCAGGCATCCGCCGAGCGTACTGATTATGGAAGTGATGCATTATATACAGAGAATGTCAGGCTGGAAATCATTACATGCGATACAGAACGGGGAAAGGATGATGACGGATATGTGACGTATACGGTTATGATTTTGGAAGATGCTTCGGACATGTATGAAATGGCGGCGACCTTTGATGTATATGTTGATGAGAAACAGGCACAGGGCATTGAGTCAGGGGATAAACTGACGGTAACCCTCGTCAATCCAGACCCGTTATCCAGCGCAGAACCAAGAATCAGTATGCTGCTGACAGACTGAAAAATAAAAAAATGAAATTTTTTCAAGAAAAACCATAAATATGAATTCCTCCTTGCGTATGTTTATTAACAAAGGAAAGAGAGACACTTTCCGGCAGAGTCAAACAGACCAAGGAGGAATTGATTATGAAAAAGAAAAATTTATATGGAATCACTGCCATCGTATTATCGGCTATTATGGCAGCAGGCTCACTGACGGGCTGTGGCAGGAAAATGACAGAGGCAGCAGCTGAACCTGCAGCAGAGGGATACTATGGAGAAGCAGAGGAGAGCGAGGCATCGGCAGCATGTGAGACACCCGCAGCAGTCGATCAGACAGACAGCAGTGCGGCATATGACGCAGGACTCTGTGATATGGCTCCTACAGCCAGTATAGAAGAGGAATGTACAGCAGATGCCAACTGCGAAACAGCACAGAACCAGACACAGCAGTCATCACAGAAAAGAAGCTATGCCGAATATGACATACTCTATCATAATCATGAGGAATATACCTATACACAGGAGGAAGGCTTCAAATCAGTGGAAAGGGAGCCGTTATCGACTTTTTCAGCAGATGTAGATACAGCTTCCTACAGTAACATTCGCCGAATGATCCATGATGGCTATTCTCTGTATGATATTCCATCAGATGCTGTCCGTATCGAAGAGATGATCAACTATTTTGATTATGATTATAAGGAGCCAACAGGAAATGACCCCTTTTCCATCACAACTGAAATCGGAGACTGTCCGTGGAACGAAGAGGCAAAGCTGATGCTAGTCGGGATGCAGACAAAGAAAATGGATTTTTCTGATGCGGCTCCGTCAAATCTTGTCTTTCTGTTGGATGTATCAGGCTCTATGTACTCAGATGATAAACTACCGCTCTTACAGAAGGCGTTTTCCATGCTGACAGCGAATCTGACCAGAAAAGACCGCGTTTCTATCGTGACCTATGCAGGGAGCGATGCAGTGATTCTGGAAGGGGTCAGGGGAAATGACTATGACCGAATCATAGATGCGATTAACAATCTGGAGGCAGGCGGTTCCACAGCAGGCAGCGCCGGCATCATGACGGCTTATGAAATAGCAGAAGATTACTTTATTGAAGGTGGCAACAACCGGGTGATTCTTGCAACAGACGGAGATCTGAATGTCGGTCTGACCAGTGAGGATGAACTTGAAAATCTGATCACAAAAGAGAAGGAAACAGGTGTGTTCCTTTCAGTACTGGGTTTTGGTACGGGAAATCTGAAGGATAACAAGATGGAGCTTCTTGCAGACAAAGGAAACGGCAATTATCACTACATAGACTCCTCTAAGGAAGCCAAAAAGGTGCTGGTGGAAGAAATGGGTGCCACACTTGTCACGGTTGCCAAGGATGTGAAGTTCCAGGTGGAGTTCAATCCGATCATCGTGAAAGAGTATCGTCTAATTGGATATGACAACAGGATCATGGCGGCAGAGGACTTCACAGACGATAAAAAGGATGCCGGCGAAGTTGGTGCAGGTCACAGCGTGACAGCACTATATGAGATCATTACCGCTGATGACGTGACAGACAGCCATACACGAAAGGGAAGTATTCACCTGAAGTATCAGGATGAAGATTATGAATATGAAAAAGAAGATACTGATTCTGCAAAATACACCACAGATGAGGAATGGCTGACAGTCAGCGTCCGTTATAAAGAACCGGACGGTTCGACAAGCAAGCTGACGGAACATCCAGTAGATGGTACAGAATATACAAACCGTAACAGTGACAACTGGCTCTTTGCAAGTGCAGTTGCAGAGTTTGGTATGATACTGAAGAACAGTGAATATCAGGAGGATGCAAGCTTCCGAAAGATACAGAAGCTACTGGATCAGGCTGATATCGAAGGCGATGAGTATAAAGAGGAGTTTCAGGAACTCATCGATATCGTACGCGGCTGTCGCTAGTATGAAACTGAATGGTTGACATAATGTATACGCTTATCGGTTCATAATATCCCGAATGCAATTGATCAGCCGGTCATTATCTTCTGGATTCATGAAACAGAGACGGATATATTTATTATCCAGAAACGGGAAGGTGGAACAGTTGCGAATCATCATTTTTTGACGAATGGCAGCGTCGAACATGGTATCAGCAGTCACATCATCACGCAAAATGCGAACCAGCACAAAATTAGCAGTTGGCTCATATACCTTCAGACCATCTGTTTTTCGCAGGGCTGTTACGATACGGGCACGTTCCCTGCCAATCAGTTCCTTGGTCTGCTGAATATAAGCATCATCCGTGAACATCAATTTACCTGCAATCTCGGCAAGAGAATTGATCGTCCACGGATTTTGTTTTGTATTGACTGCCTTGATCAGATCCTGATGTCCTGTAATGGCATATCCCAGACGCAGACCCGGGGCAGCAAAAAACTTGGAGATACCGCGCAGGATGACAATGTTATTATAATAATTAGTCAGTGATACCGCATTGATTTCATCGTATTTTTCAGCAAATTCCACATACGTCTCATCGACCATGACAAAGATATCATGCTGCTTACAGATGTCCAGGATGGCACGCATTTCCTTTCGTGTGATCGCGGAGGATGTCGGGTTATTTGGATTGCAGATAATCAGCAGATCGATACTTTCATTTAGCTGGGTTTCCAGCTTCTCCAGATTTAACTGAAAATCTGCACTTTCCTTGAGTGGAAAGTAGAGGCTGGTTCCACCGCCCAGTGAAACCTCACGTTCATATTCCGAATAGGTGGGGCCGATGATCATAGCCTTGGCTGGATGTTCAATCTGGATAAAGAGTGAAATCAGCTCTGTAGAACCATTGCCAACGATAATGCGGTCATACTCGGTACCACAGTAAGCGGCGATGACCTTGCGCAGCTCTGTATATTCCCTGTCGGGATAGGATGTGATCGCATCGAGATGCTCCGCAAGCGATTCCCGTAGCTTCCTGGAGAGACCAAGCGGATTGACATTGGCACTGAAGCTGACGATTTCTTCCTTATGAATCCCATATATTTTTTCTATTTTTTCTAAATCACTTCCATGAAAATGGTCCTGATGCTGCAGCATGATAAAATCCTCTTTTCTGCTAATATTACCAGTTAATTCGTTGCGAAACAATGTGTAGATATGGTATAATGTCGTCAGACATTATACTGGCCGAATGGCCATCCTACGGAGTAACCATATGCGAAGCATATGGTAAATGTCGTCAGACATTATACTGGCCGAATGGCCATCCTACGGAGTAACCATATGCGAAGCATATGGTATAATGTTCACAACGTGCTTTGCGTTCTGGATACACTTCATTATAGTGTAATCTGACAAAAAAGCAACTAGACTTTTGCAAAGAGTGGTGAGGGATTTGAGAGAGATAGTTGATCAATTAGTCAACGGCTTCTTTGAATATGAAAACAGAAAATTGACTATTTCAGAATCCAAAATTGAAACCAGTCTTCATGCGGACGAAATATGCAGGGGCTCCTTTCATATTACCAATGTTGACGGTGTCCTGATCAAGGGCTATCTGTATTCCTCAGATGTGCGTATGCATCTGGTCACAAAGGAATTTGAGGATGCAGATACGGAGATTATTTATGAATATTCAGCAGTCGGCCTGTCTGAGGGTGATGTACAGAAGGGCGATATCTATATCGTATCTGACAGCGGCGAGTATTATCTGCCTTTCGTGATCAGCATTGACCATCATCCCGTGTCTGGAACCCAGGGTATCATCAGAAATCTGTTCCACTTTGCAAATCTGGCGCAAAGCGACTGGGAAGAGGCAGTCAATCTGTTTTACTCCAAAGATTTTATTAAAATATTCGAAGGAAACGAGAGAGCCTGGCTGAAAAAATACAAGGGTCTTTCTAAAACATTTGGCTCAGAACAAAATGTAGACGAGTTCCTGGTAGCAGTGAATAAAAAGCAGTCCATTATCTATCTTGCTGATCAGACGTTTTATGAATTTCAGAATGTTCATGAGACGATAGGCGCTTCTATATCCATACAAAAGATTGGATGGGGTTATGTAAACCTACAGATCCTGAGTGATTCTCTGTTCCTGAAAATCGAAAAGGATCATCTCAGCGATGATGATTTTCTTGGCAATACCTGCGATCTTCCTGTATTTATTCACCCGGAAGAGCTGCATGCAGGCAAGAATTACGGCAGGTTGACTTTATTTAACCATAATCAGTCCTTTGACATCGTAGTCGTTGCTGAACCGGAAGAGCATACCAATGCAGCTAAAACGACGGCAAAGGAACTGCACAAGCTGCAGTGGAAGCTGATGAAGAACTATATTGCATTCAGAATCCGTCAAATGCCTCTCGGCTCATGGGTGAGAGAGTCGATGAAGATTGTGGAGCGTATGATTACGCTTGATGGGAAAAATCCGGCACCAAGACTGTTTCAGGCCCAGCTGCTGCTGGTGGACGAGCGGGAAAATGAAGCACAGTGGATTTTGGAGCATGTAGAAAATGATATGGATATCAAGCATCAGGATGCAGATATATATTGTTATTATCTGTATTTATCCACGTTATTGAACAGAGAAGAAAGTTATGTAAACCACATTGCTGAAGAAGTGAAAGAAATCTATAAATTGAACAGAACCAGCTGGAGGATTTTGTGGACATTGCTGTATCTGGATGAGGAACTGGCTGAACATCCGGCCAAGCGTCTGGCAATGATTGAGCGTCAGTATGAGGGCGGCTGCACCAGTCCCGTGATCTATGCGGAGGCCTATCACTATTTCGCGATGAATCCTGCCGGACTGACGAAGCTGACGGAATTTGAAATGCAGATTCTGTTATGGGCAGTCAGAAACAAGCAGATGGATCGCGAACTGCTAAAGCAGGTCATTTATCTAACAAACCGTCAAAAGAACTTCTCAGAGACATTGCTCTACATCTTAACAGAGGCATATAAGACACAACAGAATGATGAACTAACAGGTGCGGTCTGCTCGCTGCTGATCAAGGGCAATTGTACAAATGTCAAGTACTTTAAATGGTTTAAACGCGGTGTAGAGGCGGAGATGCGCATTACCAGGCTGTATGAATATTTTATGCTCTCGATTCCTCTCAGCTATGAGGATCTGCTGCCAAGACCTGTCATGATGTATTTTACATACAACAATAATCTGGATTATATACGGACAGCATATCTTTACTCCAATATGCTGCACCATGAAAATGAAATTCCGGAAATGGTCAGAAGCTATGAGCGTCTGATGCAGCAGTTCGTAAAAGAACAGATTCTGCAGGAGCATATGAGCAGGAATCTTGCATATATTTACTCGAGAGTATTAAAATCTGACAACGTATCTGCTGATATGGCACCACATCTTGCAAAGATGATCTTTACAAGAGAGGTGGCTGTGGACAACCCTGTCTTCAAGGAAATCATCGTGGTATACAGTCAGCTGACAGAGGAGTATTCCTATCCGATCAATGATGGACTTGCTTACCCGCAGGTCTACGGCAGGGATTATGAAATGTTTCTGCAGGATGGAGACGGAAACCGTACCGTACTACCGGAAAACAGCGACACCAAGCTGATGGAAGAGGAAACATTTATCTATTCCGTACATGACTTTGTGACAGGAAATATCGGCTTCTGTCTGTATCTGTGTGAAGGAAAGCGGCATTATGTCGTGATTGATGATTACAATGCTGAGTTTTGCAGAGTGCTGGTGGAATCACCGTTGGTACAGGAGGATTACAAACGGGAAATCAGAGTCATGCTGCTGCATTATTACTACGATCATGATGATATGGTCAACCTGGACGAGCTGCTGCTTGCGATAGACAGTGCGGCACTGAACAGTAAGGACAGGGCGGAGCTGGTAGAGTATCTGGTGCGCAGAGGCATGTATGATGAGGGCTATCACATTGTAGATACTTATGGTATGGAGCAGATTTCATCCAAGACCTGTGTAAAGCTGTGCAGTAACCGGATCCTTCATCAGGAGGATGCAGCTGATGAAAAACTGCTGGCTCTCTGTTATCAGGCTTTTAAGGCAAATAAATATGATATTGTCACACTAACCTATCTGACTGCAAATTTCCGTGGACTGACCAAGGAAATGCGAAATATCTGGAAAGCAGCGGTCATGTTCGATATAGATGCCTATTATCTGGAGGAACAACTGATCATTCAGATGCTGTATACAGGAACGACGGTAGGCGAAAAAGAAGAAATATTTGATGCGTATCTGAAGGCAGGCTCCAATACTGCAGTGGAACTGGCATATCTGTCCTTTCATGCATATGATTATTTTGTACGCGACAGAATGATAGAGGATAAGACCTTTGAACATCTGCTACATAATTATCGCAGAGGTGAGAATCTGAATGATGCCTGCCGCCTGGCACTCTTAAAGTACTACACAGAGGAACATGCCAGAAATGAAGAAATCAATCAGATGATTGCTGCCTTTATTAAGGAATTTATCCATAAAAACATGTATTTTAAGTTTTTTATGGACTTTATCGATATCGTTCCAGAGCTGTTCATGTATGCGGACAAAACCATCATTGAATACAAGGCCAATCCTCAGTCCCGTGTTGTCCTGCATTATGTATTAGAAGGACAGGAGGAAAGCGGAGACCTGTATAAAAAAGAAGAAATGCGCAATATGTACGGCGGCATCTATACGAAGGAATTTATTTTATTTTTCGGGGAAAATCTGCAGTATTACATTACTGAAATGAATGGTGATAAAGAAAAGCTTACCGAGAGCAATTCGGTCAGCATCTCAGATGTGATTGCTGATAATGAGGAGAACCGGTTCGAGCTGCTCAATGACATGGTAGTGGCACAGACACTGCAGGATGAGGATTCTCTTATGAAGCTGATGGAGAAATATGTACAGACGGATTATGTGGTGAACAGGATATTTACTTTAAGATAGATACAGGAGGCTGTTATGGCATTTGATACAAAATATGCAATCGGATATGATCTAAATGATGTATGTGTGCAGATGAGCTATTGCAGCTTAAAGGATCTGAATCCTGAAACATTTTCAACGATCGCCGGGGAGCAGAACTATGATATTCCGACTGTGCTCTGTAAAAAAAGCGAGGTAAACCAGTGGTTCTTTGGAGATGAGGCAGAGAAGGTTCTGGCACACGATGCAGGCATCAAGGTTGAACGTCTGCTGGAACAGAGCAGAAAAGGTGAGATGATTCAGATCGAGGGTGAAGAGTATGATCCCACGGCATTGCTTGCCTTATTTATGAAGAGAACACTGCATTTACTGAGTACAGTGATGTCAGTGGAGGATATAGAAGCTCTGATGATCACGGTAGACAGTCTGGATGAGGCAACATTGCATGTTCTTGAGAAGATAGCACCTGAACTGCCTGTTCCAATCGAAAAAATACACTTTCAAAGCTATGCAGAGAGCATTTATTTTTATACACTCAGTCAGCCGGATGAACTCTGGAAACAGAGGGTTATGGTATTTGACTATGCATACCGCGGACTGGACGTATATGGGCTGCATATGAATGAACGGACCCAGCCGGTTGTGGCATTTATGGACGAGAATCATTTTCCGGATTTTACAAGCCCTGAGGAAATGTATCCGGACATCAGTGATAGCGAACGCAATATCCGGATGGATGAGAAGATGCTGCAGACTATGAAGGAGTGTATAGACAGATATGT